>DQVA01000181.1 GCA_015661965.1 Candidatus Bipolaricaulota bacterium | reverse complement strand
CGCCCCCGGTGAGGCCCCTTGCCACGTGGGGGCCGCGCCCTTTAGGATGTGGATGTGCAACGCCCGATGCTGGTGATCGCACCTTGCCTCCTTTCCCCCTACCTCGTCTACCGGGGGGCGAAGGGCAAGGACCTCGCCGCGGCCCGGGGGATCCAGGAGCTCTTGGGCCGGCACCCCGGGGTTGAGGTCCTCGCCTATCCCTGTCCCGAGTTCATCCTGCGCGGCTTCCCCCGGGCGCCGGCCCCCAGGGAGGTCTACGAGCGCCTGGGGATGCGGGAGGTGGCCGGGCGGGTGGCGGGGTTCGTCGAGCGGGTCATCGCCGAGGAGCGCCCCGCCCGGGTGGTCCTGGTGGGGGTCAAGGGATCGCCCACCTGCGCCGCCCGGGTCACCACCTCCGGCGACCCGGACGCCTATCCACATCGGTCCTTGGCCGCTTTGCCCCGGCGTACCGAAAGGAAGGTGCAGTCCAGCTAGATGGCGTAGTAGGTGCGGGCCAATGCCCAGCCCTTCCGCTACTTCACCTCCTATTCACCACCTGGGTGAACCGGGAAGGCTCTCTCGGGGGTAAAACGCCCCACACACCGCCTCCAGGAACCTGGAGATGTCCCGGGTGCTGGCCCCGGTGGCGTATAGGGTCAGGATGGCCTCGGAAAGATCGATGGAGGTGCGGCGGCGGTAGGGAAGGAGCTTGGGGTGAAAGTCTCCCTCCCTCACCCGGAGTACTTTGAGATCTTCCAGCGGGCCGAACAGGGTGAGGAGGTCTCGGGTGTAGTAGCCATTTGCCACGGTGGGGTGTTGTTCTAAGCAGAGCTCCCGTTCCTCCAACATCAGCTTCTCCAGCAGCCCTTTGATCAGGTCCTTGATCTGCTCGATGAACCGCTCTAGGATTTGCTCGCGGTTCTTGTCCCGAAGCGTTCCTCCTTCCTTTCTGTTTCCGCTTTTGTGGGAAGGTTACCGTGCCTCCAGGCCGGACATACTCCCCGGGACACTACTTCCCCCGGCCCTTGTTGCCCCCGCGTTCCGTGGGCTATCATTTCCAAAACAACGCAAAGAGGGGGGAGTGCATATGCGTAAAGCCGTGTTCGGTTTGTTGGTGGTTTCCCTTTTCCTCTCGCTTCCCGCTTTCGCCGGCCGGGTGGCCCTCATCCTGGACGTCGGCGGCCGCGGCGATCTTTCCTTCAACGACATGGGGTTCAAGGGGACCGAAGAGGCCATGGCCGAGTTCGGTTGGGAGATGACGGTGATCCAGTCGGCCACCGCCGCGGATTATCTCCCCAACATCCGCAACGCCGCCCGCACCCGGGCCTTCGACCTCATCCTCTGTGTGGGGTTCCTCCTCGCCGATGCCCTGAACCAGGTGGCCCCCGAGTTCCCCGATCAGAAGTTCGCCATCATCGACGCCGTGGTGGACCAGCCCAACGTGCTCTCCATCGTGTTCGAGGAGCAGGAAGGTTCCGCCCTGGTGGGGGCCCTGGCGGGCATGCTCGCCGCCCATTACGGCTACCCGTATGTGGGGGTCGTGCTCGGGATCGAGATCCCGGTCCTTTACCACTTCGAGGGCGGTTACCGGTTCGGGATCGACTGGGGCCTGAAGAAGTACGCCCAGGTGACCGGGGAGGAGCCCAACGTGGGGCTCCTGTGGGTCTACACCGGCACCTTCTCCGATATCGCCAAGGGGAAGGCGGCCGCTGAGGCCCAGCTCGAGCAGGGGGCGGTGGCGGTCTACAACGTGGCCGGCCCGCTGGGGATCGGGATCCTGGAGGCCGTCACCGAGAAGCTCGAGGAGCTCGGCCGCGAGGCCGGCCCGCCCTTCATGATCGGCGTCGACGCGAACCAGGACTGGATGGGCGACGGCAATAAGGTGATCGCCTCCATGATGAAGCGCGTGGATGTGGGCTGTTACACCGCCATCAAGATGGTCCACGAGGGCACGTTCGCGGGCGGCGTCCTCCGCATGGGCCTCGCCAACAGGGGTGTGGGCATCTCCCGGTTCCTCGACCTGCTGGAGTTCATCGACTTCGGCGTGGCCGCGGGCGCCATCGGCGCCGAGAGGAGGCCCGAGATCGCCGCGAACTGGGCCGCCGTGCGGGCCTCCCTTCCCACGTGGATCTGGAAGGCCGTGGACGAGCTGGAGAAGAAGATCCTCTCCGGCGAGATCGTGGTGCCCAAGCCCGCGACCCGGGAGGAGATGCTCCAGGTGCGCGAGCTCTACCCGCTCGTGCGCGAGTGAGGGCTCGGGAGCCCGGGGGAGGGGCCCCTGGCCCCTCCCCTTTTTCCTGATATCCCGCGATGCCGGAGCCTCTGCTTAAGGCCGAGGGGATCGTCAAGGTCTATCCCGACGGGACCGTGGCTTTGAGGGGGGTGGACTTCGACATCCGCCCCGGCGAGATCCAGGGCCTCCTGGGGGAAAACGGGGCGGGGAAGACCACCCTCACCAAGATCATCTCCGGCCTCCTCCCCCCCACCTTGGGCCGCATCCTGTTGGGGGGAGAGCCGGTGCGGCTCCGCTCCCCCAAAGAGGCCCTCGCCCGGGGGATCGGCATGGTGCACCAGCACTTCGCCCTGGTGGACGATTTCACCGTCCTGGAGAACATCGCCCTGGGGACGGGACGCCCCGCGGATCGGGCCCTGCGCGCCTCCGTGGCGGAGCTCATGGAGAGGACGGGCCTGCGGGTCCCCCTGGACGCCCCGGTGGAGAACCTCGCCGTGGGGGAGCGCCAGCGGGTGGAGATCCTGAAGGTCCTCTCCCGCGCGGTGCGGATCCTCATCCTGGACGAGCCCACCTCCGTCCTCACCCCGGTGGAGACGGACGAGCTGTTCGGCTTCCTGCGCCGCCTCAAGGGGGAGGGGGTGGGGATCGTGTTCATCACCCATAAGCTCCGCGAGGTCCTGGAGATAACCGACCGGGTCACGGTGCTCCGCCGGGGGGAGGTGGTGGGGGAGGTGCTGACCCGGGAGACCAGCGCCGAGGAGCTCGCCCGGATGATGGTGGGGGCGGAGCTGCGGCCCCGGGGGCGCCGCCCGGTGGAGCTCCTCACCGACATCCCCCGGGAGCGCCGGGAGGCGGTAAGGACGGGGGTCGAGCCCGTCCTGGTGGTGGAGGACCTCCGCGTCCCCGCCGAGGGCGGCGGGGAGGCGGTGAAGGGGATCTCCTTCGAGCTTTACCCCGGGGAGATCCTGGGGATCGCCGGGGTGGAGGGGAACGGGCAGACGGAGCTCGTCGAGGCCATATGCGGCCTGCGGGGGGGGAGGGGCTCGGCGCGGCTGCGGGGCAGGGAGATCCTCGGCCTGCCCCCCCTGGAGCTCTACCGGCTGGGGCTCGCCCACATCCCCGAGGACCGCTGGAAGTACGGGCTGATCCTCTCCTTCACCGTGGCGGAGAACTCGATCCTGGGCAGGCAGCGCTCGCCCCGGTTCCTGGGCCCCCTCACGGTCCTCAGATGGGGCGAGGTCTTCGCCCACGCCCGGGAGCTCATCGCGCGGTTCTCCATCCAGGCCCCGGGCCTCGAGGCCCCGGCGAAGTCCCTCTCCGGCGGCAACCAGCAGAAGCTCATCGTGGGACGGGAGCTCTCCAAGGAGCCCGACGTGGTGATCGCCGCCCAGCCCACCCGGGGGCTCGACATCGGGGCCGCCGAGTACATCCGGGATCTCCTCCTCGGGTTGCGCGATGAGGGGAAGGCGATCCTGCTCGTCTCCGCGGACCTCGACGAGGTCCTGGAGCTCTCGGACCGGGTGGCGTTCATGTACGAGGGGACCTTCACCGCCGTCACGACCCCCGCCGAGCTGGACCGCGAGAGGGCCGGGCTGTACATGGGGGGGATGAGGGGATGAGGCGGCTCCGCGCGACCCTCCGTGCCGTAGCGGAATCGATCCTCGCCGCCGCCATCGGCCTCGTGGTGGCGGGGTTCATCCTCAAGGCGTGGGGATACTCCCCCATCTCCGCCTACATCGCTCTGTTCGAGGCGAGCTTCAGGGACCTCTACGGGATCGCGGGGGCGCTCGCCAACGCCACCCCCCTGATCCTCACCGCCCTCACCTTCGCGGTGGCCGCCCGGGCGGGCCTTTTCAACATCGGCGCCGAGGGCCAGATGTACTTCGGGGCGCTGGCGGCGGTGGCGGCGAGCCTCTTCCGGCTCCCCCCGGGGCTGCACCTGCTGGTGGCCCTGGCCTTCGCCGGCGCGGCGGGGGTGCTGTGGTCCCTGGTCCCTTCGGTGCTCCGGGCCACCCGGGGGGTCTCCGAGGTGATCTCCACCATCATGTTCAACTGGATCGGCCGGTACCTCGCGTTCTGGTTGGTGGCCAACGTCCTGGTGGATCCCTACCGGGCGGAGAAGACCATCACCGTCCTCCCCGGCTCGCGGTTCCCCACCCTGGTCCCGGGGACCGATCTCTCCTACGCCATCTTCCTCGCCGTGGCGGTGGCGCTCCTGGTTTACTTCCTCCTCTGGCACACGGTGACGGGGTACGAGATGCGGGCCGCCGGCGCCAACCCCGACGCCGCCCGCTACGGGGGCGTCCGCAGCGCCGGGGTGATCGTGTTGGTGTTCCTGCTGGGGGGGATCACCGCCGGCCTCGCCGGGGCCACCCAATCCCTGGGGCGTCCCCCCACCTACGCCGTCTACTCCGGACTCCCCCAGATCTCCAACCTGGGATTCGACGGGATCGGGGTGGCGATGATCGGCCGCAACCACCCCTTGGGGATCATCTTCGCTGCCGTCTTCTACGGGGGGTTGCAATCCGGCGCCCGGGTGATGCAGCTTTTCGCGGGGATCCCCCTGGAGATGGTCCGGGTGGTGCAGGGGGTGATCGTGCTGGCGCTGGCGTTGCCGGAACTTTTGCGGATCTTCCGCATCCTCCGGCGCCGCCGGGTGGAGCTCGGGGGTGAGCGATGACGCTGGGCTATTTCTGGAGCATCCTCTTCCTCTCCCTCCACGCCATGGTCCCCATCACCCTCACCGCCGCCGGCGAGGTGGTGGGGGAGCGGGCCGGGCTGTTCAACATCGGCTTGGAGGGGATCCTGCTGCTGTCGGCCTTCACGGGGGCGTTGGGGGCGGAGGCCGGGGGATGGCCGTTGGGGCTCCTGGTGGGGATCGGCACCGGCGCGGTGGTGGGGCTTTTTTTCGGCCTCGTGAACGCTTACTGGAAGGGGAACCAGCTCATCACCGGGGTGGGGATAAACCTCTTCGCCCTGGGGTTCGTGGCCTTCGGCCTCCAGGCCCTGGGGACCCCGGGGTTCCACGATGTGCCCCGGGACGTCCGCCTCCCCGCCATCCAGACGCCGGTGGGGGGCCTGAGCCCCATCGTCCTCCTGGCGCTCGTTGTGCCCTTCGCCATACACTGGTTCCTCAACCGCACGCGGGCCGGGCTGTGGGTGCGGGCGGTGGGGGAAAACCCCGAGGCGGCCGATGTGGCGGGGGTGCCGGTGGAGCTGGTGCGGTTGCTCGCCACCACCTTCGGCGCCGCCCTGGCCGGGCTCGCCGGGGCCTACATGGCCATATCCTGGATGGGATCGGTCACCAAGGAGATGGCCGCCGGGCGGGGCTTCATCGCCCTGGCCACGGTGGTCTTCTCGGGCCTCCGCCCCATCCTCACCCTGGCGGGAGGCTTCATCTTCGGGTTCTTCGATTCGCTGGCCACCTGGATCGCCAACATCCCCGGGGTCAAGGAGGCGGTCCCCTGGCAGTTCGTCTCCACCATCCCCTATATCGCCACCCTGTTGGTGGTGACCGGGGTCATCGGGCGGGTCCGCTTCCCCAAGGCGCTGGGCGTTCCCTATCGGCGCGAATGACCCCGGGCCCTTTGGCCAGGGTGGCGTTGCTCGGCGATGTGAACGTCGACGTGACACTCCCGGTCAGCCGGTTCCCCTCGCCGGGGACCGAGGAGCTGAGCGCACGCCTGTACCTTTCCCTGGGCGGCTCCGTGGTTCACACCGCCCGCTGGCTCAGGGCCTTCGGCGTGGAGGTGCGCCTCGCCGGCTGCGTGGGGAACGACCCCTGGGGGGATTGGGCCCTGGAGGAGCTGGGGAGGGCCGGGATCGGGACCCGCTTCATCCAGCGCGCGGATGCCACCACGGGGATCATCTTCCTGGTGGTGGAGCCGGACGGGGAGCGGACGATGCTCGGGGCCCGGGGCGCCAACGCCCGGCTCTCCGCCGGGGAGATCCCGGACGGTTGGCTCGATGGGGCGGACTGGCTGCACCTCTCCGGCTACGCGTGGCTCCGGGACCCCCAGCGGTCCGCGGCGGAATGGGCCCTGAATGAGGCCCGGCGGCGGGGGATCCCCGTGAGCTTGGATGTGGGTATGGGGGCGGCCTCCGGGGCGGCCCTCCGGGGCGTCCTCCCCCGGGTGGACCTCCTCCTCCCGAGCTGGGAGGAGGCGCGCCGGCTTTCCGGCCGGGGGGACCCCGTGGAGGCCCTGGGGGCGCTCTCCGCCGTGGTCCCGGGGCGGGTGCTGATCAAGCTCGGGGGGGAGGGGTGCCTGGTACAGGGG
>DQVA01000005.1 GCA_015661965.1 Candidatus Bipolaricaulota bacterium | reverse complement strand
CTGGTCCCGCCGGTAGAGTCCCGGGGCGTGTGCCCGGCTTGGGGGTATGGTGGCCTTCCCACAAAAATGGAGACAGAAAGGAGGGGGAAGGACGCTCCCGGACAAGACCCGCGACCAGATACAAAAGCGGTGGAACAGAGGAGCTGAAGGGGCGGACCGAGGTGGTGGAGGCCTTCGGTAGCTTGGAGAAGGCTGCTTGGCTCCGCGGAAATAGGGTCGGGAAGCGGCCGCGCCGCCCAGACACAATAGAAGAGACACTATCCGAGGCCATCTGACGCCCACGAAACCCCGCGGGGGTGAGGGTGTAATTTTGTCAACTGGATAAGGAGGGAGTCATGCACAGGGCAGTTTGGATTTTGGTGGGTATCACCTTGCTGGGCGGGTTGGCACGCGCGGAGCCGGTCCCCGGTTCCCCGCTCGGGGTCGCCTTCGGGGAGGGCTCCCGCAACCTGGATCGCTTCCTGGACTACATCCACGACCTCGGCGTCACCCGGACCAAGGTCTCTTTCTACTGGCACGATCTCGAACCATATCCGGGCGTATACGACTTTTCCGTCCTCGATCAGTACCTTTCCCAGCTCGGACCGGAGGATGAGGCACTGCTCAACATCTTCACCTCCGGCTGGTGCACCGAGGAACAGGGCCCGTGCAAAGGGAGCCCGCTCGTCGACTGTCCCTATGGCGCCGCCGTGTGTGAGATCTCATGTGCCGAGCGCTACCGGGCGTTCATCCTCGCCCTGGCCGAGCACGTGAAGGAAGTGGCCCCCGAAGGAATCGTCTACTGGCAGCGGGATACCGAACCGGCCTCCCGGTTCCCCCACTACCCGGCGAACAGGCCGGAGGAATACGTGGAGCTACAGCGGATCTTCTACGAGACGGTGAAGTCGGTTTTCCCAGACGCGATAGTGATCGGCGGCAATCACAACGGCGCCTTCACCCGGGGCGGCGAGCCCAGCAGCGCTCAGTTCTTCGACTACTTCCTCGCCAACGCCCGCGACTATTTCGACGCCTTGGACGTGCGCCTGTACGAGGACATCTACACCATCCCCGACCGGATCGCGTGGTTCCGGGACCGGATGCACGCCTACGGCTACGACAAGCCGATCGTCTCCACCGAGCAGGGGGGGCCGGATCCCCGTACCCTTCACCGGGGGGGCCGGCGCCTGCTCGCGGAGCTCCTGAGGGAGGTGAGGAGGGGACTCGACCAGGGCGGGTTCGTCCGCTATGTACGCACCCATCGCGACGAGATCGACCCCAAGCTGTGGCCGTTCTACTTCCCGGAGGACCCCGAGCAGGCCGAGATCTACCACCGGATGCATGCCGCCGACATCGTGGCACGCAACGTGGTCATGCTCGCCTCCGGGGTGGAGGCCACCTGGTGGTGGAACCTGCGCTCCAGCGGCCTCGACCCCATCTTCGGCCGGATGCGGCTGATGACGGAGGATTACCAGCCCCTCCCCGGCTACCAGGTGTTCAAGCGGTTGGTGCACACCCTGGCCGCGGTAGCGGTTGTGG
>DQVA01000049.1 GCA_015661965.1 Candidatus Bipolaricaulota bacterium | reverse complement strand
CTGGCATCGGCGCGGCCGCGGGTGGCCCGCATCACCTGCCCCACCAGGAACCCCAGGGCCTGGGCCTTGCCCGCCCGGAAGTCGGCCACCGCCTGGGGATGGGCGGCGATCGCCTCCTGGGCCAGGCGTCGGAGCTCCGCCTCGTCGGACACCTGCTCCAGGGCCCGCCCCTCCAGGAGCTTCGAGAGGGACTTCCCGGAACTGACCGCCTCCTCCAGCACCTCCTTGGCGTTGGTGCGGGATAGCTTGCCCTGCCGCACCCGCTGGATGAGCTGGGCGAACTCCTGGGCCGGGACCGGCGGCCCCTCCCGCCAGTACCGCAATAGCTCCGAAAGCACCCAGTTCGCCGCCTCCCGGCCGTCTTCCACCCCGGCCGCCACCTGTTCGAAGTAGTCCGCCAGCGCCGGCTCAGCCAGGAGGACGTCCGCGTCTTTTGGGGAAAGTTCGTATTGCCTAACGAACCTGTCCCGCCGGACCCAGGGTAGCTCCGGCATCTCCTGCCGCACCCGGGCCAGGAGCTCCGCTGAGATCTCCAAGGGCACCAGATCCGGCTCCGGGAAGTAGCGGTAGTCGTGGGCCTCCTCCTTCTGGCGTTGCAGCACCAACTCCCCCCGGGCCTCGTCCCAACCGTAGGTGGCTTGCATTACTCTCCCTCCCCGGGATAGCAACTCCGCTTGGGCCTGAGCCGCCTTCGCCAATGCCCGCTCCACCCCCCGGAACGAGTTCAGGTTCTTGATCTCCACCTTGGTGCCCAGCTCCTCATCCCGGGACAGGGACAGGTTGGCGTCACACCTCAGCTCCCCCTTCTCCATGTCGGCGTTCGATACCCCCAGGTGCCGCAGCAGGGTCCGAAGCGTCCGCAGGAACTCCCGCGCCTCCCGGGGGGAGCGGAGGTCGGGCTCGGTGACGATCTCCACCAGTGGCACCCCGCAGCGGTTCATGTCCACCAGCGCCCCAGCCGGGGTGTGAATGAGCTTTCCCGCGTCCTCCTCGATGTGAAGCTCCCGGATGCGCACGCTGCGCTCCTCCCCGTCCAGCTGGAAGGAGAGCTTTCCCCCGGTGGCCAACGGCACCGCCCGCTGGGTGATCTGATACCCCTTGGGGAGATCCGGGTAGAAGTAGTTCTTGCGGTCGAAGTGCGATCGCAGCTGCACCTCGCTTCCCAGGGCCAAGGCCACCCGCAGGGCATATTCCACCGCCCGGTGGTTGGGGACGGGCAGGGCGCCGGGCATCCCCAGGCACACTGGGCAGGTAAGGGTATTGGGGGCAGCGGCGAAGTAGTCGGCGCGGCAGCGGCAGAACAGCTTGGTACGGGTGGCGAGCTGCACGTGTATCTCCAGGCCGATTATGACGTCCATGCTGAATTGAAGTATAACCGGGAGCCCGGCCAGGCACCCTTGAGAAAACTGGACCTAAAAGGTAACCTTTTCCCCATGGCGATACTGGAAACTCAAGACCTGCACGTCAGCGTGGAAGGCAAGCCCATCCTGAACGGGGTGGAGCTGGCCTTGGAGGAAGGGAAGGTGCACGCCCTCATGGGCCCCAACGGCTCGGGGAAGTCCACCCTGGCCTTCGCCCTGGCCGGCCATCCCGACTATCGGATCACCCACGGGCGGATCCTCCTCGCCGGGGAGGACATCACCCACCTCCCCCCGGACCAGCGGGCCAAAAGGGGGCTGTTCTTGGCGTTTCAGTACCCGCCGGAGGTGGAAGGCGTCAAGCTGCGGGAATTCATGCGCCTCGCTTGCGGGGATCAAGGACACGGGTTCTGCGAGTTCCAACAGTTGTATCCCAAAGCGATAAAGCACCTGTCCATGGATGAGCTCGCCGACCGGGAGCTGAACGTGGGCTTCTCCGGCGGGGAGAAGAAGCGGGCCGAGCTCTTCCAGGCCTGGCTCCTCCGCCCCAAAGTGGCGCTACTGGACGAGCCCGACTCCGGGGTGGACGTGGACGCCTTCAAGGTGATCGCCCGGGCCATCCGGGAACTCGCCGCGGCCGGCACCGCGGTCCTGATCATCACCCACTACCCCCGCGTTCTGGAGCACGTCCCGCCGGCGCGGGTGTTCGTGCTGAACGAAGGCAGGATCACCCAAACCGGGGGGCCGGAGCTGGCCCGCACCATCGAAGTGGAGGGGTTCAAGGCGGTGCAGCGATGAACGAGAAGACGGCGCTCAAGCGGGGGCTCACCCGGGAGGTCGTGGAGGAGATCTCCCGGGAGAAGGGGGAGCCGGACTGGATGCTCCGGCTGCGCCTGCGGGCCCTGGAGATCTTCCAGCGGCTACCCATGCCCAAGTTCGGCCCGGACCTGTCGGAGGTGGACCTCGCCGACATCTCCTACTACCTGCGGTCGGTAGAGCCGGTGGCAAGCTGGGACGAGCTGCCCGAGGAGATCAGAAAGACCTTCGATGCCCTGGGGCTTCCGGAGGCGGAAAAGGAAGCCCTGGCCGGCCTGGGAGCCCAGGTGGATTCCGAGGTGGTATACCGTTCCATTCTGAAGGATGTGCGGACCCAGGGGGTGCTTTTCCTCCCCATGGAGGAGGCGGTGCGGGAACACCCGGACTTGGTCCGGGAACACTTCATGCGGGTCATCCCCCCCGCGGACAACCTGTTTGCCGCCCTGCACGGGGCGGTATGGTCCGGGGGGACCTTCGTGTGGGTGCCCGAGGGGGTGAAGGTGGAAATCCCCCTGCAAGCCTACTTCCGGATGCAAACCCAAGGGGTGGGGCAGTTCGAGCATACCCTGATCGTGGCCGAGCCCGGAAGTTCCGTCCATTACATCGAAGGGTGTTCGGCACCCCGCTACACCAAGGTCGTCCTCCACTCGGGCATGGTGGAGATCGTGGCCAAGGAGGGGGCCCACGTCCGGTTCACCACCATCCAGAACTGGTCTAGAAACGTGTACAACCTCAATAACAAGCGGGCCGTTGCTCACGCCGGGGCCCGAGTGGATTGGGTGTCCGGCTCGCTTGGGAGCAAGGTGACCATGCTCTACCCCACCACGGTGCTGGCCGGGCCGGGGGCCAGCACCGAGAACCTGGGATTCACCTTCGCCCGGGACGGGCAGTACCTGGATGTGGGGGCACGGGCACTGCACCTGGCCCCCAACACCAGCTCCCGCCTCGTCTCCCGCTCGGTGATCCAAGGGGATGCCAAGGCCGTCTTCCGGGGCAAGGTGTACGTGGCCAAAAACGCCCGGGGGGCCAAGGGGCACGTGGAGTGCTCCACCTTGCTCCTGTCCCCGCAGGCCAAGACCGAGACCATCCCGGTCCTGGACGCGGAGAACGATGAAGTGGAGCTCGCCCATGAGGCCACCGTGGGCCGGATCTCCAAAGACCATCTGTTCTACCTCATGTCCCGTGGGCTCACGGAACAGGAGGCGCTGAGCTTGATCGTGAACGGGTTCGTGTCACCCATCCTGAAGGAGATCCCCCTGGAGTACGCCTTGGAGTTGAAACGGCTGTTGGAGATATCCTTCGAGGGGGCGGTGGGATGATCGACGTGAGGGCGGTGCGGGCTGACTTCCCCATCCTGGAGCGGAAGGTCGACGGGAAGCAGCTGGTTTATCTGGATTCGGGGGCCACCAGCCAGAAGCCCCGCCAGGTGATCGAGGCGGTAGCCCGCTTCTATCAGGAGCACAATGCCAATGTGCACCGGGGCCTGTATCAGCTCGCCGCCGCGGCCACCGACCTCTATGAGGGCGCACGCGCCAAGGTGGCCCGCTTCATCGGGGCGGCCCCGGAGGAGGTCGTGTTCACCCACGGCACCACCGAGGCGTTGAACCTGGTCGCTTACTCGCTTGGTGAAGCCCGGGTGAAGGGCGGAGACGAGATCGTGGTCACGGTGATGGAGCATCACGCCAACCTCATCCCCTGGCAGGTGCTCGCCCGGCGGAAGGGGGCCAAGCTGGTGCCGGTGGGCATTACGCCCGAGGGGGAGCTGGACCTTGCCGAGCTGGCAGACAGGGTGACGGGCCGTGCCAAGGTGGTGGCGGTGACCCACGTGTCCAACGTGTTGGGCACGATAAACCCCATCCCCGAGATCGCGGAGCTCGCCCACCGGGTGGGGGCGGTGCTGGTCGTGGACGCCGCCCAATCCGTGCCCCACCTGCCGGTGGACGTGCGGGAGCTGGGGGCGGATCTTGTCGCCTTCTCCGGTCACAAGATGCTGGGGCCCACCGGGATCGGGGTGCTGTGGGGGCGCAGGGAACTCCTGGAGGAGCTTCCCCCCTTCCTCACGGGGGGGGAGATGATCCGGGAGGTATGGCTCGAGCGGGCCACCTGGAACGAGGTGCCCTACAAGTTCGAGGCCGGGACCCCGCCCATTGCCCAGGCGATAGGACTGGGGGTGGCGGTGGACTACCTTTCCTCCTTGGGGATGGAGGAGGTGCGCCGCCACGACCTGAGGCTCGCCGCCCGCGCCCTGGAGGGGCTGCTGGCGCGGGACTACGTGTCCGTATACGGTCCCCCGGCCCCGGAGGCCCGGGGCGGAGTGGTGGCGTTCAACCTACGAGGCGTCCACCCCCATGATGTGGCGACCCTGCTGGACCAGGAGGGGATCGCCATCCGGGCCGGGCATCACTGCGCACAGCCCCTGCACCGGCTCCTCGATATCCCGGCCAGCTGCCGTGCCTCCTTTTACCTTTACAATACCCAGGAGGAGGTGGACGCCTTCCTGGCGGCCCTAGACCGGGTGTGGAAGGTGCTGGGATGAGCCCCTACGAAGAGGTGATCCTGGAGCACTGGCGGAACCCCAGGAACAAGGGGCGGCTGGAAGCCCCGGACGTGGACGTGGTGGAGGCCAACCCCCTGTGCGGGGACGTGGTGCGGGTGCAGCTGAAGGTGCGAGACGGACGAGTGGAGGACGTCAGGTTCGACGGCCGGGGGTGCGCCATCTCCCAGGCGGCCGCGTCCTTGCTCACCGAGATGATCAAGGGGAAGCCCCTGTGCGAGCTCAAGGGGTGGGGGGACGAAGTGCTTCTCTCCGCGTTGGGCGGGGTGATAAAGACCCGGCTCAACTGCGTATTGCTGCCCTTGCGCGCCCTGCGCAAGGGGCTATCCTCGCGTTGAGGCGATCCAGCTTGCGGTGGCTTTTTCTGCTGGCACTGCTCCTCCCGCTGGCGGGAGCGGGGCAGGAGGAAAGGACCGTCCCCCTGGGGATCATCCCCCAGCCGGCTGAGCCCGAGATCCGGGTCACCTTGAGCTTGGACAAGGAGGTGTACGCCCCCGGGGAGTATCTGCGGCTCCGGTTCACCCT
>DQVA01000052.1 GCA_015661965.1 Candidatus Bipolaricaulota bacterium | reverse complement strand
GGGGGTGCGGCACGGGCGGTTGACGGCTACCACCACCGGCCGCCGCTTGAAGTGATATACGTTACATTCACGTTGGGATTACCCCCAAGTCTGTGGAAAACTTGCCCAGCCGTCCCTTTCTCAGGGGACACATGTCCCCGACGTATTAGATCCCGTTCGCAATCGAGCTGACTACGTGCGGCAGACAGCTGTCCACAGGCTTTCCCACAACCGGAGGTGATGTAAACCACGCCCAGCACCCAGCCCGCCGCTGCTGGACCCCTTCACAGGGAGAATTCAGCCACCAGGAACGTGTGGTCGGAGGGCCGCTCCGCCTGCCTCGCCTCCCGGTCGATCCAAGCGGCGACCGACTTCTCGGCCAGGGGCAGGGTGGCCCAGATGTGGTCCACCCGCCAGCCCAGGCCCCGCTCCAAGGCCTTGGGCACCCGGTAATCCCAGAACGTGTACTGGCCCGGCTCGTTCGGGTGGTGCTTGCGAAAGACGTCCACGAACCCCCAGGCCCGGATCCGCTCCAGGGCCGCCCTGGCCTCGGGATGGAAGTCCACGTGGTTCTTGAGCCGCACTGGGTTGTGAACGTCGATCTCCTCCGGGGCCACGTTGAAATCCCCGCACCAAAGCAGCGGTTCCTGGGGGGAGAAGTGGCTGTCGAAATAGTCGCGTAGCCGGGCAAGCCACTCTAACTTGTACCGGAACATGGGATGGTCCGGGGAACGGCCCTGGGGCACATAGGTATTCACGATGGGGATCCCGCGGACAGTGGCCCGGATGAGACGTGCCTCGTCCGGAGGCCCGCCGTCGTCGAGACCAAAGACAACCTCCTCCGGCTCCTCCCGGCTGACGATGGCCACCCCGGCCCCGCCCTTCACCCCCCGAAACACCACGTGGTAGCCAGCCGCCTCAAGCGCCTGGGCCGGGAATTCCGGGTCCGGGACCTTGGTCTCCTGCAGGCACAGCACATCCGGCCGGTGTTCTGCCAGCCAGTCCAGTACCAGCGGCAGGCGGCTGCGGATGGAATTGCAGTTGTAGGTCGCCACTAGAAACCTTTTTCCCATGATAAGCCGCCCACCTTCATGTTACCCCATATCCCTATGCCTGAAGCTTTGGATCCACCGCGTCCCGCAGGCCGTCCCCCACCATGTTGAAGGCGAGCACCGTGATCAAGATGGCAAGACCTGGGAAAACCGGGAGCCAGGGGGCGACCACGATCCAGTTGACCCCTTCCCGGATCATGTTCCCCCAGGTGGGAGTGGGCGGTGAAACCCCCAACCCGATGAACGACAGGTTCGCCTCGATGCGGATGGCGGTGGCCGTCCATAGGGTCCCCATCACCAATATCTCCCCGAACACGTTCGGCAAGATATGGCGCAGCAAGATGCGCCAAGGGCTCTCCCCGATGGCGTGGGCGGCGTCGACGAACTCCGTTTCCCGGACCGATACCGCGGCGCCGTAAGCGAGCCGGGCGAACCGAGGCGCCAGCACCACCCCGATGGCCACGATGAGCTTGCCCAGCCCGGTGCCCAGAATAGCCATGACCAAAAGCCCCATCACCAAGGTGGGGAAAGCCATCAGCACGTCCGCTATCCGCATCACGGCCATCTCCAGCCAGCCGCGGAAGTAACCGGCTGCCAGCCCGAGGAGGGTACCTGCCCCCATCCCAAGAAGTACGGAGAAAATCCCCACTGTCAGTGAAATGCGGGCGCCGTAGATGATGCGGGAGAGGACATCGCGGCCGAAATCGTCGGCACCCAGAGGGTGGACGTCACTCGGGGGGGAGAGCTTGGCATACACGTCCTGGGCCAAGGGATCAGCGGGGGCAAGCAGTGGCGCACAAACCGCGGCCAATACCATGAGCCCCGCCACCACCGCCCCTATGACCGCCGTGCGGTTTCTAATGAATGCCCGCACCCTCCTGCTTTTCACATGAAACCGCCTAGTCATAGCGTACCCTGGGATCGATTAGCCCGTAAGAGAGGTCCGTGATCAAGTTGATAAATACCACGAACACTGCGTAGATCAGGATCAGC
>DQVA01000015.1 GCA_015661965.1 Candidatus Bipolaricaulota bacterium | reverse complement strand
TGGACCGAATCGGGGTGGGCCTGAAGCAGCTTTTGGCCGGCTGCCGTAAATGGCGGCTGGGGCTCCTTTCCCGCGATGATATCGCTGCCCTCACCGAGCGGGCCAGCCGGGTCACCGGCATCCCCACCATCGACGAGCTGGCCGCCAAGTCCATGCGGGACATTCTCGATTTCTGAGCCATGGGACGGGGGGTCGGTCCACCGGCCGGCCCCCTCCGCCCCCCTGAAACCGCCTTCTTTCCCGCGTATAATTCCCGTGGCGATAGAGCCAAATTTTTTTGCCACAAGGAGGGCAACGGATGTCCACCAACCACAATCCCTTTCACATGGCGCAGCGCCAGCTTGATGAGGCGGCCAAGGTCCTGAAACTGGACCCGGCGGTGCACGAGCTTCTGCGCTGGCCGATGCGGGAGTTCCACGTGCGGATCCCCGTCAGGATGGACGATGGCAGTGTCAAGGTGTTCGAGGGGTTCCGGGTGCAATACAACAACGCGCGCGGGCCCACCAAGGGCGGGATTCGCTTCCATCCGGAGGAGACCTTCGACACGGTGCGGGCCCTGGCCGCCTGGATGACCTGGAAGACGGCGGTAGTGGACCTCCCCTTGGGCGGGGGCAAGGGCGGGGTGGTATGCAACCCCAAGGAGATGTCCGCCGGGGAGCTGGAACGGCTGTCCCGGGGCTACATCAGGGCGTTGGGGCACTACATCGGCCCGGACATCGACGTCCCCGCCCCGGATGTCTACACCAACCCCCAGATCATGGCCTGGATGATGGACGAGTACGTACGCATGAAGGGGGGCCATGAGCCAGGGGTGATCACCGGAAAACCGGTACAGCTCGGGGGCTCCGCTGGGCGCGGGGACGCCACCGCCCGGGGAGGCATCTATACCGTGCGGGAGGCGGCCAGGGTACTTGGGATCGAGCTCAAGGGGGCCCCGGCTGCCATCCAGGGCTACGGAAATGCCGGCCAGTTCGCCCACAACCTCGCCAGCGACCTGCTGGGGATGAAGGTGGTGGCTGTCTCCGACTCCAAGGGCGGCATCTACAACCCCGCCGGCCTCCCCTTCGCGGAGGTGCTCACCCACAAGCAACGCCTGGGCTCGGTGGTGGGCTTCCCCGGCGCGGAGACGCTCACCAACGAGGAGCTCCTGGAGCTGGATGTGGTGGTGCTGTTCCCGGCCGCCCTGGAGAACGTGATCACGGAGGGGAACGCAGGCCGGATCAAGGCCAAGATCGTGGCCGAGCTCGCCAACGGCCCCACCACCCCGGAGGCGGACGCGATCCTGCATGAACGGGGGGTGTATGTGATCCCGGACTTCCTGTGTAACGCCGGCGGGGTCACCGTGTCCTATTTCGAACAGGTCCAGAACGCCTATGGCTACTATTGGGACGAGGCCACGGTGCACGAGCGGCTGGACCGCAAGATGACCATCGCCTTCCAAGCCGTGCACGAGGCAGCCCAGCGGCACCGGGTGCACACCCGGCTGGGGGCGTACGTAGTGGCGGTGTCACGGGTAGCGGAGGCGATGCGGCTGCGGGGCTGGGTGTAATCCAGGTCACATTCAGCCATGAAAAGGGGGCGCCTTGTGCGCCCCCTTTTCATGGGACGGGGTCGATGCCGCCGGGGTGCCAGGGTCCGCATTTGATGAGGCGGCGCAGGGCCAACCAGCCCCCCCGCAGGGGGCCATGGCGCAATATGGCCACCCGGGCGTATTCAGAACAGGTGGGGTGGAAGCGGCAGCGGCGGGGGAGCAGGGGGGAGATCGCCCGCTGATAGCCCCGGATCAGCAACGCCAGCAATACCCGCATACCCCAAGCTTACCCCTTGACAGCCTTCCCGGCGATGCCTATAATAGCAGTGAGTTAGCAGTCAAGTACTAAGACTGCTAAAACTTGGGGAAGGAGGTGGTGTTTATGGCACTGCTTCCGGCCATTTGGCGCGATCCGTTCCGCATCACAGCCCGCATGGGCCAGCTCATGGACGAACTGTTGCGGGATTTCTCCAGCTTCGACCTGGACATCACCCCCGCCTTCGGCCGCTCTGACGTCTACATCAAGGACAAGACCTTGGTCATCGAGACGGAGCTCCCCGGTGCCCGCAAGGAGGACGTCCAGGTGCGGGTGGAGGACGACCGCCTGATCATCTCCGGCGAGGTGAAGCGGTCGGAGGAGGTGCGGGAGGACAACTACATCCGCATGGGCCGCACCTACGGCGCCTTCCGGCGGGTGTTCCCCCTGCCGGACGAGATCGAGGACAGGAAGAAGATCAAGGCCAAGTTTGAGAATGGCGTCCTCCGGGTGGAAGTCCCCCTGAAGCGGGCGCCCGAGGCAGAAGGGGCGTTTGAGATCAAGGTGGAGTGACCAGGGTCAGGGCCGGGCGGGGTTCCGCCCGGCCCCGCTTCTCTTCCCCGCTACCCTTTTCTTCACATCCGGAAAGGCATCCACGTTCGCTGCCTCCCCCCGCCGCTTAGCCCATCTCGGCTGTTTGCGCCCCATGGTTCCGAGATCCACATGGCCGAGGAGGCGGGGACATAAATGGTGACGAGTGGCCTTCCTGTTCCTCGCGCCTGGGCTCCCCTCCTTGGTGGGCGTAACCTCTTGCGGTTGGCCGGCCCGTCGTATCCGACCATCGCCTGGGGTGTAGATCCGGATGAGGAGGTGAGGGTGAACAGGCTGCTTGTCCTGGCTTTGGCAGTGGTCCTCCTTTCGTCTCCCTCCCTGGGGCAGCCCCGACATGGGTTCTTCGGGATCTCGGGAGGGGTATCCCCCCAGGGGTTCCACTACCTCCACGAGCTGGGGGTGGGGTTTGTGATCTACGGGCTCTACATAGGGCCGGAGGGGCCGCCTGAGGCCAAGCCCCGGGACCGCCTTCGCATGCGGGGGCTATTGGAACTGGGGATGACCCCGGTGCCCACCTTCTGGGCCCCGGCGGTTTCCCCACAGGCCAGCGTTTCGGTGGCGGCCATTGTGGAATATTTCACGGCCGGCCCGGGGGTTGAGGAGTTCGGGGCGCCGGTCCGCTACTGGCAGATCGGGAACGAGGAGAACGGCGGCTGGGGCACGTCCTGCCCGCCGGAGGAGTACGCCCGCCGTGTTCAGATAATCGCGGCCGGGATCAGACGCGCTTGCCCCGATTGCACCATCGTGATGGGCGGGCTCCTCGATGGCCCCGAGATGGGGGACTGGGCCCTGGAGCCCTACCTCTCCCGGTTCCTCGCCGCCGGAGGCGGGGAGTGGGTCAACATCTTCAACTTCCACTACTACGGCTTGGCCCAACCCTCCCCTCGACTTCCCGCCGCCCAAACCTACCGCACTGGGGAGCAGATCGTGGATGAGTTGCGGCGGGTACTGGCCGGATTCGGCTACAGAGGAGCGCCGATCTGGTGCACGGAGACCTCCACCTATTCGGGCCAGGTGGGGGAGATCTTCCAATCCGAGGGGGAGCAAGCTGCCGACCTGGTAAAACGGTTTGTGCTCTTATATGCGCTGGGGGTGGAGAAGGTGTTCTGGACCTACGTGATGGAGCCGCGCTATGAGGGCACTGGGGTGGGGTTCTTCGACCAGGCGGGGCTCGTCTATGACGGCTTCGGCCCCTACGATCGGGGGGCGGGGGTGAAGAAGCGGGCCTTCTTCGCCTACCGGGAGCTGGCGGCCCGCCTGGACGGGGCCCACCTCCTCTCCCGCAGGGAGGAGGCCGGGGTGAGCTGGTTCCGTTTCCTCGGCCCGGCGGGGCCGGTTTCCGTCCTGTGCCAGGACCCTTGGCTCAGACAGGGGCCGGTGTGGGTCTTGCCCGGCGGCGAGCTGGAGGTGCTCGACATCTATGGTGCCCCCGTTGGCCGCTGGGGAGAAACGTTCAGCCCCCGGCTGGCCTCGAGCCCGTTTACATCCTGGGCGAGGTGGAGAGGATTTTCCTGGCCGTCCCACCCCTCTCCGCCCCGTGACGACCAATTGGCCGAGGCCTGCTGTTTT
>DQVA01000261.1 GCA_015661965.1 Candidatus Bipolaricaulota bacterium | reverse complement strand
GGGGCCCGGAAAGAGACCAGTGCCGCCGCCCCCACCGCCACCAGGAACGTGACCAGCACGATCCACTTCCCCCGCCAAAGCACCCGCAAGTAATCGCGCAAATCGACCTCGTATTCCTCCATAGGTCTGTCCACCCCCGTCTTCTGGGTCAGCGTAAAACCACTTTAGCTACTTCCTCAGTCAATTACGCAAAGCATAAAGTATAGCAAATTCATAAGCCAACAGTTTGTCCCATTATAGCAGCGTGGACCTAGAGCGAAGAGGGAACTTAAGCTTGCTTGTTCCCCCGGATCAGGCGGCGCAGCTCCCGCAGCCTCTCCCGCACCCGCGCTTCCCAGCCCGCCTCTTTGGGCCTGTAGTACTCCCGGCCGACGAGGCCGGGGGGAAGGCACTCCATGGGGGCCACCCCCTCCGGGAGGTCGTGGGCATACTGGTAACCCTTGCCGTAGCCCAGCTCCCGCATAGTGCCCGTCACCGGGTTCCGCAAGTGCAACGGCACCGGCTCGTCGATGGTCTCCTGCACGTCCCGCTTGGCCGCAGCGTAGCCGGTGTACAGGGCATTGGACTTGGGGGCCAGGGCGAGATAGACCGCGGCCTGGGCGAGGGCGAGCTCGCACTCCGGCAACCCCACCTGCTCCACCGCCTGGGCCGCGGCCACCGCGAGCCGCAGCGCATGGGGATCGGCAAGGCCCACGTCCTCGCTCGCGATCCTCACCAGCCGCCGCGCAAGATACCTAGGATCCTCGCCGGACTCCAGCATCCGCGCCAGCCAGTACAGGGCCGCGTCCACGTCGGAATTCCTTATCGATTTGTGCAGGGCGGAGATCAAATTGTAGTGCTCCTCCCCGGCCCGGTCGTAGCGGAGGGCCTTTCTCCCCAATGCCCGGCTCACCTGCGCCAACGTCAGCTTCCCCTCCCCTTCTGCAGCCACTGCCGTCTCCAGGGCGGTAAGCAGCCGCCGGGCGTCCCCATCGGCGTAGCGGACCAGGAACGACTCCGCCTCCGGGGTCAGAGAGACGCGCCCCCCGTACCCTCGCCCATCGGTCAGGGCTCGGCTCAGAAGCTCCCGCAGATCCCCCGGGGACAGAGGCTCGAACACGAACAGCTGGGCCCGCGACAAAAGCGCCGGCCTAAGGGCGAAGGAGGGGTTTTCGGTGGTGGCCCCGATAAACACGATCGAGCCCTCCTCGAGGTAGGGGAGGAGGATATCCTGTTGGGCCCGGTTCCAGCGGTGCACTTCATCCAGGAACAAGAGATCCCGCCCCCCGGTGCGCTGCCACAGCTCCCGGGAGGACTCCAGGGCCTTCTTCACCTCAGAGGTGGAAGCCAGGGCGGCGGAGGCCTGGACGAACTTGGCCCCCAGGCGGGCGGCGATGATCCTCCCCAGGGTGGTCTTGCCGGTCCCCGGGGGCCCCCAAAAGATGAGGGCGGTGAAGCTGCCCGCCTCGATCAGGGCCCGCAGGGGGCCGTGCTCCCCCAGGAGGTGGGCTTGGCCCACCAGCTCGGAGAGGTCCTGGGGCCTAAGCCGCTCCGGGAGTGGGGCCTTCCCCTGCCACAGGCCTTCCACCACGCCTCCTCCGGTCCAAAGCACGCGCCAGCTCCTGCTCCAGCCCAAGCTCGTCGGCCAGAAGCTCCCGGGTGTTGAGCGCCTCAAGGAGTTGAGGATCGAGTTTCGAAAGGAGCTCCCTGAACTCGGCCTCCGTGTATCCCTTGGGCTCCACCCCCGCCGGCGAAAGCTCAAGCAGCAGCCCAAACCGGTCCTGGGGCCGCTGGGGCAAGGCCTTGGCAACGACAATCACGTCCACATCGCTCCACAGGTTGAAATCCCCCCTGGCCACCGAGCCGTAAACCCAACCGGTAACAGGACCCAGCCGCTTCCCGGCTTCCGCGACGAACCGGGAGGCCAGGGCGAGGAGTGCCTCGCGGCGGGCACGGCGGGCCGTCGGATCAAGTGGCATCGGCCATCGCCCCCCTCACGAAATCAAGCACCGCTTGCGCTTGCTCCAGGGCCCGTTCGGCGTCCTCCCGGTCGTAGAACTGATAGGGACTGCCGCTGGGGTAAGCATCCGGATAGCGGCTGGGGATGTAGTGACGCTCAAGCCCCCGGGCAGCGGCCTCTACCTGGTGAGGGACTTCTAGCCCCAACCCACGGACCTTTTCCACGAGTTCGCGGGTGGAGTGGCCAAAGGCCGCCACTCCCTGCCCGATCAGCAGGGCTTTCAAGGCGAGCTGAGCTGCCTGCTCGGCCTTGAAGCAGGCCCAGGAGTAATCGCTGCCCTCGGCATCCCGCCTGGCAGAGGCCAGGGTGTGCTCTGCTTGACCAAACCACCTCCGGTACTCCGCCAAATCCCACATGTCGAGCCCATTTTACCTTGACAGGGCCAGGCGGCCCTCCGTAAGATTTGCGACCGGGCCGTTAGCTCAACTGGCAGAGCAGCGGACTCTTAATCCGCGGGTTGGGGGTTCGAGTCCTCCACGGCCCATAGACCGTGATCCGTGAACCGCAATCCGCGATCCCACCGGCTAGGTTCACGGGTTGCGGCAGTTCGGGTCGTTAGCTCAGTTGGCAGAGCACCGGCCTTTTAAGCCGGGTGTCGCAGGTTCGATTCCTGCACGACCCACAAGTCGCCGTCGTCTAGGCAGGCCTAGGACGCCGGGCTTTCAATCCGGTAACGGGGGTTCAAATCCCCCCGGCGACAGAGGGAGCGGGCGAGTAGCTCAGGGGGAGAGCATCCGGCTTACATCCGGAAGGTCAGAGGTTCAAATCCTCTCTCGCCCACCAGCCCCTGGAGCTACCCCGGGGGAGCTGCTAGAATAAGGTTGTAGATCGGGGACGTGGTCTAGGCTGGACTAGGACACCGGATTGTCACTCCGGAGATCGCGGGTTCAAATCCCGTCGTCCCCGCCAAACCACCCTAGGGCGCCGACTGGCGCCTTGGGGGCCCCGGCTTCAAAGGCGGGGTCCCCACGAAACCGAGGTTTTCGTGGGGTGCCAAGGCGAGGTAGCTCAGGTGGTAGAGCACGCGGCTGAAAACCGCGGTGTCCCCAGTTCGACTCTGGGCCTCGCCACCAGTTGACGGGCCCGCCGGGGAAGGGGTAGCCTGTTGTCATGGCCCATATCACCATAGAGGAGATCTGGGAACAGGCCAAAGCCCAGCTCGCCGAGGAGATCCCCCCACCGAGCTTCGCCGCTTGGTTTTCCGACGCCGTACCAAAGGGCATCCAAGGGGATACCTTCCTGCTGGAAGTGCCCTCCATGTTCGCCAAGGGGGGGATCGAACGGAAATACCGGGCCCTGCTGGAACGGCTGTTGAGCGAGGCCGCCGGCCGCCCCCTGTCCCTGCGGGTGATGGTGGGGGATCAGTTGCCCACCGCTCCCCCCTCCCCGGTGCCCTCACAGGCCGTCCGCCGCTACTTGGGCACGTTGCCCTTGAACCCGGAATACACGTTCGACACGTTCGTGCGGGGGAAGAACTCCCAGCTCGCCTACGCCGCCGCCCTGGCGGTGGCCGAATCCCCGGCCCGGGCCTATAACCCCTTGTTCATCTACGGGAAAGTGGGCCTCGGGAAGACCCACCTCCTCCACGCCATCGGCAACCACGTGCTCGCAAAGCCCGGAGACCTCACGGTTGTCTACACCACCTCCGAGCGGTTCGCCATCGAGCTCATCCACTCCATCGGCCAGGGCACCACCGAGCAGTTCCGCGCTAAATACCGCAACGTGGACGTGCTCCTCATCGACGACGTGCACTTCCTCAGAAACAAAGAGGGGACACAGGAGGAGTTGTTTCATACGTTCAACGAGCTTTACGGAAACGGTAAACAGATCGTACTTTCCTCCGATCGCCCCCCGGACGAGCTCCAGGGGCTGCAGGATCGGCTGGTGTCGCGGTTCCGCTGGGGGCTGGTGGCGGATATCCAGCCGCCGGACTTGGAGACCAGGATCGCCATCCTGCGGGAGAAGGCCCGCCGCCGGGGCCTCAACGTGGATGACGCTGTGCTGGAACTGATCGCCTCTCGTATCACTACCAACGTACGGGATTTGGAAGGGGCACTCATCCGGGCCATGGCCTACGTGGAGCTGGGCGAGGGCCCCATCACCCCCCGGGTGCTGGAAGAGATCCTCCCCAAGGAGGAGTCCAGCCGCCGCCTCACGGTGGACGTGATAAAGCAAGAGGTGGCCGCCCGCTATAAGGTGCCCCTGGCGGAATTGGAAGGCCCTTCCCGCAAGAAGGAAATCGCCCAGGCTCGCCAGATCGCGATCTACCTGGCTCGGGAACTCACCGACTCCTCCTTCCCCGCTCTGGGCCGCGCTTTCGGCGGGCGCGATCACACCACCATCATGCACTCCTACCAGAAGGTCCAGGAGCTCGTCCGCCAGGTGCCCCTGCTGCGGGGGGAGATCGAGGGCCTCAAGGACGAACTCCTGGCCAAATACTCCCGATGAGTTTTCCACAGCAGGCTGAGGAAACCCCTGTGGAAAACCCTGCTCTCAGCTGTGGATTTGCCGGCCACCCTTGGGTAATCCGGCAGTGCAAAACGGACCTTAAGCCTTTTCCCAACCAGCTTTCCCCCGCCTCGGCCAGTTGTTCACAGGTTTTCCACAGGGGTTTCCACAGGCCGAACGCGAGTGCCGCCGGAACGTTCTGGGGTTTTCCACAGGTGATATGTGCCCTCTACAACAAGGACAAAGGTTATGGATAAAGAACTACAGCAGTGGTTGCAGTCCCTGGCCCGGCGCTGGGGCCTGGAGGGGGAGCTAGCACAGCAGGCCCCGCTCTTCTTGTGGCGGGATGCGGTGGGGCCTGGGCTCGCCAAGCTGGCCCGGCCTCTCTATGTGGAGGGCCGCACTCTCCACCTGGCGGTGGCCAGTTACGTCGCCGCCACCGAGCTGCGCCTGCTGGAGGGCAAGCTCCTCGCCCGGCTGGGGGAAGCCCAACCGGGGCTCCGGATCGAGAGGTTGAAGTTCCATGTCCTTCCCTCCCCGGTGCCGGCCCGGAGGATGGAGGTGCAGGAACCCAGCCCGGAGGACTGGTGTGCGGCGGAGGGGGACATCCCGCGGGGGCTTCCGGGGGAGCTCCGCCGGAAGCTAGTGCGGATCGCGGCCTGGGCCCGGGCCCGGGAGCGGGCCGTGCTGGCGTCCGGGGGCAAGCGCTGTCCCCGGTGTGGGGTGGCCCATTCGGGGCCGGAGGAGCTTTGCCTCATATGTGACCTCACCCGGGAGGGGGAGGGAGGGCCCCCATCCGGGTCTATGGGATCCGCAGCCTAGCTTCTCCCCCTTCCCATGGTCGGGAAAAATAAGTAGACTTCTGTCGTGATGGCGGTTCACTCCACCACGGTGCTCGCCATCCGGGCTGAGGGAGCTCGGTGTGCGGTGATGGCCTCCGACGGCCAGGCCACCATGGAGACCCGGGTGATCAAGGCCGGGGCCAGGAAGGTACACCGCATCTTCGGGGGCAAGGTGCTGGCCGGATTCGCCGGCGGCACCGCCGACGGCCTGGCCCTGCTGGAGCGGCTGGAGGGGAAGCTGAAGCAACACGGTTCCCTACGCCGGGCGGCGGTGGAGCTGTCCAAGGAGTGGCGCACCGACCGGGCCCTCAGGCGGCTGGAGGCGGTAATCCTGGCCGCCTCCCAGGAGACGCTGCTCCTCATCACCGGCCAAGGGGACGTGCTGGAGCCGGATGACGGCCTGGCCGGGATCGGGTCCGGCGGAGGCTATGCCCTGGCCGCCGCCCGGGCATTGATCCGCAACACCGAACTTCCCCCGGCGGAGGTGGCCAAGAGGGCCCTGCTCATCGCCGCCGAGATCGATGTCTACACCAATGACCGCATCGTCATGGAGGAGGTGCGCTGGTGAGCCTCACCGGCCTCACCCCGCGGGAGATAGTGGCGGAGCTTTCCCGCTATATCGTGGGCCAGGAGGAGGCCAAGCGGGCGGTGGCCATCGCCCTCCGCAACCGCATCCGCCGAGCGGCTCTCCCCGAGGAAGTTCGCCGGGAGGTGCGCCCCAAGAACATCCTCATGATCGGCCCCACCGGGGTGGGCAAGACCGAGATCGCCCGGCGCCTAGCGCAGATCACCGACTCCCCCTTCCTCAAGGTGGAGGCCACCAAGTACACCGAGGTGGGGTACGTGGGCCGGGATGTGGAGTCCATGATCCGGGACCTGGTGGAAGTGGCCATCTCCCTGGTCCGCGAGCGGGAGGCCCAGCGGGTGGAGCGGGAAGCGGAAAAGTACGTGGAGGAACGCCTGCTGGAGGCGCTCCTTGCCGGGGTGGACGCGGGGGAGGGGGCGCGGGATAGGCTGCGGGAGAGATTGCGGGCCGGGGAGCTGGAAGAGTCCTGGGTGGAGATCCCGGTCAAGGAATCCTTGGTGCCTCAGATCAACGTATTCTCCGAGGCAGGGATGGACCAGTTCGGGATAGATCTGTCACAGCTGTTTGCCGGCCTTCCCGCCCCCAGGAAGCTCAAGCGGATGACGGTGGCGAAAGCCCGGGAGATCCTGCGGGAGGAGGCGCTGGAGCGGCTTTTGAACATAGAGGAGGTGCGGGCCGAGGGGCTGCGTCTGGCCGAGGAGGCGGGGATCGTATTCATCGATGAGCTCGACAAGCTCGCCCTGGGCGGGCCGGAAGAGCGGACCGGGCCCGGCGTGTCCCGCCAGGGGGTGCAGCGGGATCTGTTGCCACTCCTCGAGGGGACTACCGTCAGGACCCGCCACGGCACAGTGCGCACCGACGACATCCTGTTCATCGCCGCCGGGGCGTTCTCCCAGGCTAAGCCCTCCGACCTCATGCCGGAGCTGCAGGGACGGCTGCCCATCCGGGTGGAGCTCCACCCCCTCACCGAGGAGCACTTCCGGAGGATCCTGGTGGAGCCAAAGGACGCCCTCACCAAGCAGTACCAAGCCCTGCTTGCCACCGAAGGGGTAGAGGTGGAATTCACCGCTGAGGCGATCTCCGAGATGGCCCATGTGGCCGCGGAGCTCAACCGGTCGTTGGAGGACATCGGTGCCCGCCGACTGATCACGGTGATGGAGCGGATAATGGAGGAGCTGTCCTTCGATGCCGACCGGCATGCCGGGGAGCGGGTCGTGATCGACCGGGAATATGTGGTGGCCCGGCTTTCCGGCCTCGCCGCTGACCTTGAACTCTCCCGCTACATCCTCTAAAACTTGCCCGGTTTCGTGAACCGGCTGGAGGGGCTAAATTGGTTACTGAACATGCTTCGCCCACTCTTGTGAAGACTCTGAGGAGGTGGAGGGAGGCGAAGTACAGTCAGTGTCCCCACTCCTGGGTCCTCACGGGTCCAGGCGCACCTTTCCTTGTTCGTATCTCCAAAGGAGGTGATCATGGGTAAGGCAAGGGGCTTGGTCCTGGCAGTCACAGCGGCGGTCGTGCTCGTGACCTGCGGTTTCGCCCAGACTACTCAGCGGGGCTTTGCATTCTATACCCAGTACCCATCCCTAGAGGTATTCCCAGGGCGAGAGGTCTCCCTGGAGGTCAAGCTTCAGAACACCGGTGCCCTGCCGGAGGACATAGCCTTGACCGTTTCCGGGCCGGAGGACTGGGATGCCAGGTTTGAGACCGCTTCCTATCCCACCCTCCGCATCCGGGGAGTGCACCTTTTGCCAGGCCAGGAAGAGCCGTTGACCGTTCGGTTCAAGGCCCGCCCCCCGGAAGGAGCCGCTGGGGGGGATTACCAGTTCACACTGGAGGCGGCCACCGCGGACGAGGCCATCCGGCACACCCTCCAGGTCACGGTGACCCTGTTGGCCGAAGAGGAGGAACCCGCCGAGGAGACGGAGGAAATACTCCGGCTGCTGGTGGACTACCCCTCCTTGGAGAACGCCGCCGGGGAGGACTTCACCTTCACCATCCAGATCCGGAACCAGTCGGATCAGGATCAGGTGGTAGACCTTGCTGGCCAAGTGCCCGGCGGCTGGCGGGCCTACTTCACCCCCCGCTGGCAGCAGGACACCCGCATCACCTCCATCAAGGTGAGCGCCAACAGCACCGAGAACATCCGGTTCGTGGTCACCCCGCCCTACGGGGTGGAACAGGGCGACTATCCCCTGACCTTCGTGGCCCAGGCGGGTGACTACCAGGCCACGTTGGACCTAAAGGCGGTGGTGACCGGGACCTATGATCTGGGGTTGGCCAGCGAGGCCGAGGCCACCGGGGCCGGGGACACCTGGAACATCAAGGCGGTGGAAGGGAAAGAGCGGGTGTTCATCATGTACCTCTACAACCGGGGTTCGGCCCCCATCACCAACCTCAAGTTCTACGCCACCAAGCCCGAGGGCTGGGAGGTGGAGTTCCGGCCCGATACGGTGGAATCACTGCCCCCCACCCTCACCCTCAACGATCTGGGCACGGTGGAGGTGGTGATCACCCCGCCGGAGCGGGCCATCCCCGGCGACTACCAGATTCGCATCACCGCCTCCGGGGCCGAGGATCATGCCACTGCCCAGCTGCGGGTGACGGTGGGGGCTTCCGTGGGCTGGGGCTGGCTCGGGGTTGGGGTGGTGGTGTTCGTGGTGGCCGCCCTGACCGCGGTGTTCGTGCGCCTCGGCAGGAGGTAGGCGATGATCGTCCAGGCCCAGGGGCTCCGGAAGGCCTACGGCCGCATCCAAGCGGTGGACGGCTTGTCCTTGGAGATCGAAGAAGGCGAGATCTATGGCCTTTTGGGCCCCAACGGCTCCGGTAAGACCACCACCATCCTCATCTTGCTCGGGCTCACCGAGCCCTCCGGGGGCGAGGTGCGGGTGGCTGGGTTCAACCCCGTCCGGGAGGCGCTCAAGGTAAAGCGGATCGTGGGATACCTGCCGGAGAACGTGGGCTTCTACGAGGACCTCACCGCCCGGGAGAACCTGCGTTACATCGCCCGCCTGAACGGGATCCCTGATCGCGATTCCAAAAAAAGGATCCAGGAGGTGCTGGAGCAAGTAGGGCTTTCCGATGTGGCCGACCGGCCGGTGGGGACCTACTCCCGGGGGATGCGCCAGCGGCTCGGGATCGCTGACGTGCTCATCAAACAGCCCAAACTGGCCATCCTGGACGAGCCCACCACCGGTATCGACCCCGAAGGGGCCGGTCAGATCCTGGACATGATCGTGGAGATGAGGAACCAGCAGAGGTTGACCATCCTGCTTTCCTCGCATTTACTGCACCAAGTACAGCGGGTGTGTGACCGGGTAGGGATCATGCACCAGGGGAAGCTGGTGGCCGAGGGGACGGTGGACGAGCTGGGGGCCAAATCCTCCGGGGAGGGGCTGGAGCTGGAGGCCCAGGTCCGGGGTGCAGGTCCTGAGCTTTTGGCTGCATTGGAGGTCCTGGAGGGGGTGCGGGGGGTAACCTGCGAGGACGGCCGCCTGCGGATCAGCTGCGAGCGGGACGTCCGGGCCCAAGTGGCCCGGGCCATCCTGGAACACGGGGCTGAGCTGCTGGAGCTGCGTCGCCGCACGTTCACCCTGGAGGAGATCTACCTCCGCTATTTCCAAGGGGGATGACGATGAGGGTCGTATTTTGGAAGGAGCTTGCGGACCTGTTCGGAAGCAAGAGGTTCATCATCCTGTTCTTCCTCATCCTCATCGTGGCCGGGGCCTCGGTGTACTTGGCGGGGCAATCCCTGCAGGAGACCCCCCCGCAAGACCCAAGCTACGTATACCTGAGCCTGTTCACCCGGGGGGCCGGCGGGCTGCCATCGTTCCTGTCGTTCCTGGCCTTCTTCGGTCCCTTGATCGGGGTGCTGTTGGGATTCGACGCGGTCAACTCCGAGTTCTCCCGGGGTACGGTGTCGCGGGTTTTGGCCCAGCCCATCTACCGGGACTCCTGGATAAACGGGAAGTTTTTGGCCGGTCTGGCCACGCTGGCCTTGGCCTTGGCCGGGATCATCCTGATCATCTTCGGGCTGGGGCTTTATGCCCTGGGATTCCCGCCCGGCGGAGGGGAACTGGCCCGCATGTTCACCTTTTTCGTGATCGGCCTTGTGTATTTGGGGTTCTGGCTGGCGCTGGGGATCCTGTTCTCCATCCTGTTCCGCCAGGCGGCCAGCTCGGCTTTGGCCTCCGTGGCGGTGTGGTTGTTCTTCACCCTGTTTTTGTACATGGTGGCCGGGCTGCTCGCGGATCAGCTGGCCCCAGTGACCTTGCAGTCACCGCCAGAGGTGTGGCAGAAACACGAGGCCATTAGGGACATGGTGCTACGCTTCTCCCCAGTGACCCTGTTTGAAGAGGCCACCACCGCCATCCTCATTCCCAATTACCGGGGGTTGGGGATCGCCGCCATGCTCACCCGACAGGACATCCCCACCAACCCACTGCCGCTGGGGCAGAGTTTGCTGATCGTGTGGCCGCAGTTGGTGAGTTTGATCGCCCTCAGCTCGATCTGCTTTGGGATTTCGTATGTGATCTTTATGAAAAGGGAGGTCCGCGCCACCTAGGGCGGGAAAGCGCCGGTTTGCGAGGTGGGGGCGCCAGGCGCCTCCCATTTTTGTTGCCGGGGCAAGTTTTACTCCCAGGGGGATACGTAACGCGGGGGTGAAGCCAATCTGGAAGGAGTCCAGGGATTTTATTACCAGAGGCAATCCGGTGGAGATCGCGGTGGCGTTCGTCATGGGGGGCGCCTTCGGAACAGTGGGTAAGGCGTTTAGCGGGGATGTCATCATGCCCACCGCCAAGAAATGCCCCTAGTGAAAGATGCAAATCCCCCCTTGCCGCCACCAGGTGTTCCCACTGCACCGCCCAGCTGGTGGGATAACCTGTGGGGTGCGCCGCCACGGGGAGGACGTGAGGTGATGAGGGGCATGTTGGCC
>DQVA01000303.1 GCA_015661965.1 Candidatus Bipolaricaulota bacterium | reverse complement strand
TGGCGGAGAAGGTCGGCGGGGAGAAGATAAGCGTCTACACCATCATCCCGCCCGGATTCTGTCCTGCCCACTACGACCTCAGGCCCAGCGACCTTCTGGCCGTGGCCCAGGCCCGCCTGCTCCTGTACCACGGGATCGAGCCCTGGCTGGAGACCCTTCTGGGGAAGGTGAACCCCGAGGCCAAAGCCGTGAAACTCCCCGGCCCCTGGAACACCCCCCAAGCCATGAGTGACAAAGCCCAGGCCATCGCCACCGCCCTGGGGGAGGTCCTCCCGGAGGAGGCGGAGGCGTTCGCCGCCCGGGCGGCGGCGTTCGCCGCCGAGGTGCAGGCCCTGGGGGAGGAACTACGGACCCGGGCGGAGGAGCTCGCCCTCTCGGACATCCCGGCCGTCGTGATGCAGTGGCAAGCGGGCTTTGTCACCTGGCTGGGGCTCAATGTGGTGGCCACCTATCCCCCGGAGGAACGCCTGTCCCTGAGGGACCTTGCCGAGCTTGCCGCCCAAGGACGTGAGGCCCACGCCCTGCTGGTCATCGACAACCTCCAGTCCGGGGTCTCCTTCGGGGCACGCCTCGCCCACGAGCTTGGCGCGGTGCACGTGGTGCTCACCAACTTCCCCGGTGCCCTCCCGGGGGCGGTGGACCTCCCCGCCATGCTGCGGGTCAACGCCCAAGCGGTCTTCTCCGCGGTGGAGTCCTTGAAGGGGCTCCCGGTTCCGTGAACCGGGGCGAGACAGCGCGTATGGAATGGCTGAAGATCGATCCTGGGATCGACCCACGGGAGCTTTGGGAGCTGGGGGTGAGGCTGCACGGCCACCGGGGGCCTTTCCTCGCCTGTGGGATCAGGATGGGACTTCTGGCCCTACGGCTCCTCGATTCCGCCGGGTATGCGGGGATCGAAGCGGTGGCGGAGACCGGCAGCTCCCCGCCCGTCTCCTGTTTAGTGGACGGCCTTCAGGTCTCCACCGGCTGCACCGTGGGGAAGGGAAACCTCATGGTGGTGGAGGGAGGTCGCCCCGCGGCTCGATTCTCCGCCGGCGGCAGATCGGTCAGGATCGCCCTGCGGGAGGAGGTGGCCCGGGATATCCTGGCTAACGGGGCCGGGGAGGAACAAGTGGAGTGGATTCTCACCGCCTCCGAGGAGGAGCTGTTCGTGTGGGAACATTCGCTCTCGAACTGAAAGGGGTTACCGCCGGCTATGCCGGGGCGGAACATCCTGCCATCCACCGGGTCGACCTGGCGCTGGCCCCCAGGGAGCTGGGGGTGATCGTTGGCCCCAACGGGGCCGGGAAGACCACGGTGCTGGAGGTAATCCTGGGCCTCCTCCCCTATCAAGCGGGCTCGGTGCGGGTGCTGGGACGGGAGGTACGGGCCGCCGGGCCGCGTTTGCGGCGGCGGCTCGCCTACCTCCCCCAGGATTTGACCTTCCCCCCGGACACCCCGTACCTGACCCGGGACGTGGTGCTCATGGGGCGTTATGGCCTGTACCGCCCCTGGCGGCGGCTGCCGCGGCGGGAGGTGGAGCTGGCGCACTCGGCGCTAGAGGCGTTCGGGTTGGCGGAGAAGGCGGGCTGGCCCATCGGCCATCTCTCCG
>DQVA01000045.1 GCA_015661965.1 Candidatus Bipolaricaulota bacterium | reverse complement strand
TGGCCGCTTGGTCAACCCTTTAGCGGACCTGTTCTGCCGCTTTGTGGCCCCGGGTTTGCGGCCGCCTCTTTTACACCACTCCCTGGGACTCTACTATTCAAAGGGCATTTTAGGCCGCCGAAGTGATCAAATCCAGGGCCTAGGTGTCAAAGTTGGGTACTACCCTGGGGTAAGGGCTGGCAGGGCAGGCAAAGCCTCACGGTTGCTCCTCCAGGGTGTAGCCGCAGGTGGTGCAGCGCCAGCTGATCTCCCCGGTAAACGGGTTCCACTTTACCGGCACCATCACCCCCTCCCCACACACGGGGCAGGGTATCCCCTCCAGGCTGGTGCGCAGGGTGGCTTGGGACTCCCCTCCCGCTTCCACCCGCACCCCTTCGGGGAGGGTGAGCACCACCCGCAATTCCTGCGGCCCGGTCGCCCCCTGGATCTCAATCGGCCCCGCCAGACGGAGCTGAATCCCACCGCCCCCCAACCCCAACAACACCAGCAAGATGGCCGCCAACAGCCCCACCACCAGCGTCAAAGCGATCGCTCCTGTCCACCGCTCCATGGTTCCCACCTTCCTTTCCCCCGAGTGTAACACGTGCCACTTGACATTACGCTACCGAAAGGGTTACAGTTTTGCGTCGAAGTCCAGCTGATACCTCAAGGGGGTGAAAGCGATGCTAGGTATTGAGAACTTGAACACGGGTGATCGCCTTTGTCCTCGGGGCGCTTTCTCCCCCTGTAGCTGTTAATCCCCCCGGCTTACCAGTTCGTCCCGCAGGTGCCAGTGTTGCTAGGTGCTGGCGAAGGTCCGCTTTTTGCCTAAGGAGCTAACGATGCGAGTGGCTGAAAGTTTGATCGATCTGATAGGGGGGACGCCCCTGGTGCGCCTGTCCAGGATAGGGAAGGGCAGCGAGGCCATCATCCTGGGGAAGCTCGAGGCCCAAAACCCGTTGGGCAGCGTTAAGGACCGCATCGCCTGGGCGATGATCCGGGACGCCGAAGAACGGGGACTTCTTGGGCCAGGTGGGGTGGTGGTTGAACCCACTTCCGGCAACACCGGGATCGGCCTGGCGTTCGTGTGCGCCATCCGAGGGTACCGGCTCATCCTCACCATGCCCGACACCATGTCCCGGGAGCGGCGGGCGATCCTAGCCGCGTTGGGGGCGGAGATCGTGCTCACCCCGGGAGAAGAAGGGATGCCTGGGGCGGTGCGGGCTGCCAAGGAGCTAGCCGCCCGCTACGACGCATTCATGCCCCAGCAGTTCGAAAACCCGGCCAACCCGGCTGTTCACCGGGAAACCACTGCCCAGGAGATCTGGCGGGACACGGCGGGACAGGTGGACATCTTCGTGGCCGGGATCGGCACCGGGGGGACTATCACCGGGGTGGGCCGGCTGCTCAAGGCCCGCAAGCCCGGGGTGCGGGTGGTGGGGGTGGAACCGGCGGCGTCCCCGGTCCTGTCCGGGGGGAAGCCGGGCCCCCACAAGATCCAAGGCATCGGGGCTGGGTTCGTCCCTCAGGTGCTGGAGCGAGACCTCATCGACGAGGTGATCACGGTGACGGACGAGGAGGCCGTGGAGACGGCTCGCCGCCTGGCGCGGGAGGAGGGGATCTTGGCCGGGATCTCCTCCGGGGCGGCGGTGGCCGCGGCCCTCAAGCTCGCCCACCGGCCCGCGTCAGCCGGCAAGACGCTGGTGGTGATCTTGCCGGACACCGGCGAGCGGTACCTGTCCATCGGCCTCTATGGGGGGGGCGAATGATCCGCCGGATCCGAGAGGACATCGGAGCGATGCTGGCCCGGGACCCGGCCGCCCGCCACCCGGTGGAGGTGCTGCTCTGTTATCCGGGGATGCACGCCCTGTGGGCACACCGGCTGAACCACTGGCTATGGCGACACGGATTGCGGCTTTTAGCTCGGCTTCTCGCCCACATCGTCCGCCGGCGCACCGGGGTGGAGATCCACCCCGGGGCCAGGATCGGCCGGAGGGTGACCATCGACCACGGCATGGGGGTGGTGATCGGCGAGACGGCGGAGATCGGGGATGATGTGCACATGTACTCCGGGGTAGTGATCGGAGGGGTATCCAGGGAGAGGAGGAAGCGCCATCCCACCATCGAGGATGGGGTAGTCATCGGGGCCGGGGCGGTGCTGCTGGGGCCGATCCGGGTGGGCAGGGGGGCAAAGATCGGGGCCGGGGCGGTGGTGAGGGAAGATGTACCCCCGGGGGCGATCGTGCTGCCGGGGGCTCCCCGGGTGATCCTAAAGCCCGAGCGAACTGCCCAGTTGCACCAGCGGGAGGAAGTGCATTTCGCCGGGACCGGGATTTGAGCGCCTCCCCCACCGGGTCCCGCCACCCCCGGAGGGAGGAAGTGAAAGAGGCCCGCCAGCCCGGCGGGCAACGGCTCACCGCCACAGGAGCAGCGGCAGAAACGCCTTGCTCCCCTGACGGTCGAGGCGGGCCTGCCCCGCCCCCGCGAGGAGCTCCCACTCTCCCCGCTCCAGCCGGTACCAGTCCATCACATCCACCATCTCCCATCACCTCCTCGGCAACGGGTTAGTTGGATATGTAGACTGGCTCCCCAGTGCTCCGGGTGGGGCTTATCACCCCACCTGCGCCCGGTTCAGGGCGCGGGGTTAGCGTTTTGGGACTCTCCAGGGAGGACGTCGGAGCAGATCTTATTTTACTGACAAGTCCAGGGGGTAGTCAACACCTAAAAGCCCCGGCTCAGCCTACCACGAATCCTTCCCCTTCCACTTCCCCCTCGAACCGCGCCAGGGAAAGACGGGCCAGGTCTTCTGACACCTCCCCGTGCTCGATGTAATCCGCCAGGATCTCCGCCACCTTGGGAGCGATCATGAACCCATGGCCGGAGTAGCCGTTGGCCTGGATGAAGTTCTCTAGGCCCGGGGTGGGGCCCAACACGGGCTGGGCATCCGGGGTCACGTCGTAAAAGCCCGTCCACTGCCGGAGCACGGAGAGCTGTCCCAACGCCGGCACATGTCGTACCAGCTCCCTCAGGAACCGGCGCAGGAACTTGAGGCTGGAGCGGAGGTTATAGCCGGGCCGCTCCTCCGGATCCCCGATCCCACCCAGGATCTGCCCGCTTACGGTCTGGGAGAAATAGAGCCCGGTATGTAGCGAGATCACCATCACCTCAGTGATCGGCTGCACCGGCTCGGTGATCAGGATCTCGTGTCGGACCGGCTGATTGGGAAGCTCCACATCGGCCATGTGGGCGATCTCCTTCGACCAAGCCCCGGCCGCGTTCACCACCACCCCCGGGGAGATCCGGCCGCGGCTCGTAACCACCTCCACCACCCGATTCCCACGTACCATCAGGTCCGTCACCTGTGTGAACTTCTCCAAGGTCACCCCCAGGCGCTGGGCCGCTCGCAGGTACCCCTCCACCACCCGGAACGGGTTGGCGTGGCCATCGGTGGGGCAGAAGGTGGCCCCAGCGATGGTCGCTGTGTCAAACAGGGGCACCAGTTCCCGCACTTCCCCGGGGGAGAGGGATCGGGAGGGAAGGCCGAGGTCGTTCTGCAGCGCCACTGCCCGCCGCTGCAGCTCCAGCTCCCCCTCCGTCTCGGCCAGGATCAGATACCCTCCCTGCACGTATTCGATGTCGCAATCGAGCTCCTGGGAGAGCTGCTCGTAGATTCGCACAGACCCCATGGCCAAGCGGATGTTGGGGGCGGTGGTGAACTGCTGGCGGATCCCGCCGCCACAGCGGCCCGTGGCCCCGGCCCCCGGGAACCGCCGCTCCAGAACCAGCACATCCCGCAGTCCCCGCTTGGCCAGGGTGTAGGCAAGGGCCGCCCCGGTGACCCCGGCCCCGATGATCACCACGTCCGCGCTAGCCTTCATCCTCCCCTCCCAGGAACAGGGTCACCGGCGCCGGGGCCAAGGGGGGACGCACCGACACGGAGCTGAACACCTGCTCCAAAGGCCGGCCGGTCTTCCGGGCCAGGATGCGGGCGAGCAGGGGAAGACACGTCCGCCCCTGGCAGGGGCCCATCCCCGCCCGTAGGTGGCGCTTCAGCTCCTCCAGGGTGTCGTAGCCCTCGGCGATCGCCCGCTCCACCTGGGAGAGGGTGATCTCCTCGCAGCGGCAGACGATGGGCTCATCCGCGGCCTCGTGGCGCGTGACAGGCCACGGATTACGGGTCATGGCGACCTCCTTACCGCCCGCACCTCTCCCAGAAGCCCCTCCGCCGGGAGCTCCACGGTGATAAGCCAGGTGGTCCGGGCCCGACGTGTCTCCACCACCCTTCCCCGTCCCAGGACCTCCCCGGCACGGGAGAGGAGCTCTACCTCATCCCCCGGTTCGGGGACGGGCAGAAGCTCGTGAGGCAGGGTAACCTCCGCGGCTCCCCGCGAGAGGTCGAGGAGGAAGATGGCGAGCCCGGGGCACACCGCCAGGCAGGTGCCGCAGCCCCGGCAACGCTCGAAGTCCAGGGTCGGGGGGGCAGTGATGTCCTCGCCGATGGTGATCGCCCCGAACGGACAGGCCTCTTCACAGGGGTTGCAGGGGATCTCCTCCACGCACTCGATCACGGCACAGGCCCCGCGGCGCAGGCGCTCCCCAGGCGGCAGCCTCCCCGCAAGTTCCTCCCGCGACAGCACCCCGGTCTCCCGGAAGCTAGCCACAGGACACCTCCTGCAACAGGGCCCGTAGCTTTTCC
>DQVA01000323.1 GCA_015661965.1 Candidatus Bipolaricaulota bacterium | reverse complement strand
TTCACCAGGGCCATCGCGAACTCCTGTCCGATGTTGTTCCCCCAGAAGATCCCCTCGGTGGTGAGGGAGAGCCCATGGGGATCGATCCGGACGAGGCCATCCTCTTTCAGGGCTTCTATTAAGGGCCGCAGGCCATCCCCGATTTCCGGCGCGGAATCCAAGAGAGCCCACTCCAGCCTTCCGAACTGTAGCCTTCCTACGATCCGGTAGCCGAGAGCGTAACGCTGATCGGCCAGGAACCCTTGGCCCGGAAGCCCGGTGGGGCCTTCCACCTGGGCGCGGTAAGCGCTGAGGTCCGGGGGATTGCGGTACATGAGATGCCCCAATCGCCCCCCGGCCCCGGCCCCCAAAGCGAGGGTATCCCCGCCTTGGTGCCTGATACACACATACCTGTACTCATCCCTCCCGGGCTTGACCAGCTTTGTAAGCTCATGCAGGATGAACCCCCTGTCGAGGAGCCGTTCCAGGATGAGATCGAATAGGACCCTTTCCCTCTCCAAGCTCCCCATGGGGGGGCAGTGCCCGGCGTTGATCATCCGGTCGAGGGCTGCCCCCTCCACGAGGATAAGGGCATAGAAGCTCAGCCCGGCGAGGTCCAGCGATTCGATGATATCGAGGTCCTCACGGAGATCGTCTTCCGATTGGCCCGGCCAATTGTAGATCAGGTCGATGCCCACGTTTTGGAAGCCCTTCCGGAGCAGGGCCGTTATCATCTCGATCGCCTGCTTCCCGGTCCCCAAGCGGCCGAGGAGGCGCCTCCCCTTTTCCGAAAAGGTCTGCACCCCGATGCTGAACCGGTTTACGCCTTCCTCCTGGAATACGGCGACCTTGTCCTCCGTCAGGTCGGAGACAGTGGTCTCCACGGTCACCTCAGCATCCGGGGCCAGATCCAGTTCCGTGCGCAATGCCTTCAGGATCTTGCGGAGGGCCTGGGGAGATAGGGTGGTGGGGGTTCCACCGCCGAAGTATACGGCGCCGTAGCGGCCTGCGCTGACGTAGGGGTAGGCGGTGTAGGTTTCCAGCTCCCGGAGGATCAGGTCGGCGTAATCATCGGGAGGTTGGGCGCGCCGGCGGCTCAGATTACAGAAGGTGCAGCTGTGGGTACAGAAGGGGACGTGGATGTAGACGGTCCGGGGCCGTCCGTCGAGGGGCAGCTCCTGAAGACGCTCGGCGAGGTTACTGACGGGCTTCAGGCACGCCCGCAGCGGGGAGAACGCATCATGATGGCTCCGCAGCCGTTCAGAATACCGATATGATCCCGCCATGGCCCTCCTTGACAAAATTGAGTTTTAATTTTCTTTTTGATTATAGCGGGTCCCCCCGCCCTGTCAAGGGTCGGGGGCGGACGCACCATGACATGCCCCGGGATCGGATCCCGGGGCGTTCGAAGGGTTCTTGAGGATGCGGGACCTCCCCTATTTACCCAAGCCCGTAGAATACGAAAAAAGCTCGCCACACCTTGCCCGGAAGGAGGACCGGGCCGCGGGCGGGAAGGGGATCCCTGAGGAGCCGCGACGGAAGATCTGATCGGATCCGCTGGCCGGGTTCGCACACTTCAGTTATCCTGCCCGATGAGGCGGGGCGTATCGGCCGATTACAGAAGGGGAAGAACGGCGGATAATTCGGGACCGAAAAAAGGAGGTGCAATGGATAATTTGCTCATCGCATCGGGGGCGTTCGCCCTGTTCATCGTGTGCCCGCGGATGGCGGGGATGACCAACCTCATCGCCAAATACACCCACACGAACCTCGTCCACGTAGCCCTCATCGGGACGGTGGCCTCCCTTCCCCTGATCGTGGCGATGGTGCTGATCTTCCGGCAGTGGGGCCTGGTGGCGGCGCTGGGGTTTTGCGTCCTCACCGACCTGGGTGCGGCCCTGATCATGCGGGGGATAAGCCTCAAGGCGGGCTTGGAGACCCTCATCATCGCCTTGTTCCTGATCCTCGGTGTGAAGGTGGCTTCCTGGCTCTCGGGGCTCCTGCCCTGATTCGCTCCCTCCCCCGCCGGCGCTTCCGGGAGGCCGACACCTTACAGGGAGCTAGGTGCCATAAGATCCTTGCGGCTCAGCGGCCTGCGCGGCAGTCGCGGCACAGGCCGAAGCCCTGCACGACGGCCTCCTGGAGCTCGAACTCGTTCCGGTCGGTGATCTCCTGCAGGAGGAGCTTTATCCGGCGGGACTCGAACTCGATCACCTTGCCACAGCGGCGGCATATCAGATGCCCGTGGTCGTCCCTCCCGAGCACATGCTCGTAATGGGCATGGGCCTCCCCGAAGGACACCCGCCGCACGAAACCCGCCTGTTCCAGGAGCTCCAACGTACGGTAGATGGTGGCGATGGATATCTTGTCGTCCCGCAGGGCGTCCCACAGCTCGGCGGCGTCGAAGTGCCCATGAAGGGAAAACACCTTGCGCACGATCTTCCGTCGGGTCTCGGTGACGTTGAGGCCCTGATGGCGCAGGAACTCCTCGAACAGCTCCTCGGGCTTCGTGACCATGGCTCGCCTCCACCTCAACTTTGCCCCGGTTCGGCCGGCCTCGTCAACCCGGGGCCGGCCAGGACCAGCTCCCCCACCTCCACCCCCAGGGTCCGGGCCACCGGGGCGCACTTGGCCTTGAGCAGGAAAAAGAGCGGTCCCACCTCCCCCGAAAGCCCCTCGAAGTTGCCCATGCCCTTGGCCACTACCAGCCCCGCCCGGCGGAAGGCCGCCACGAACTCCGGGGAGGCGGCAGGCAGAAAGGCCCCGGGGTGGTCCTGGCCAGTGGTGATCACCTCGGCCACCTGGAGGAGGCCCACTTCCGCGGCGTCCGCCAGGGTGGCGTCGTTCAGAGTGGGGGCAGCCCGCACCGCCACCGTCACCCGCTTGCCCCGCCGGGCGAGTTCCTCACAGAGGAGG
>DQVA01000148.1 GCA_015661965.1 Candidatus Bipolaricaulota bacterium | reverse complement strand
GAACAGCCAGATCACCAGTGCAAGGCCCCCCAATGCCAGGCCGGCCACCGCCATCCCCATCACCGACCCTCCGGACAGGGCCACGTTCAGGGCTTCTTTGAAGGAACGGCGGGCGGCCTGGGTGGTGCGGGCGTTGGCCTGGGTGGCAGCGTTCATGCCGATAAACCCGGCCAGCATGGACAGGATCGAACCTATCCAGAACGAGACCGCCACCTCCCAATAGAACAGGGCCCACAGTATCGCCCCCACCACCAGCATGGTGATGGACATGACACGGGCCTCCTCCAGCATGAACGCGATGGCCCCCTCGCGGATGAAGTCCTGCAATTCCCGCATCCGCTCGGTGCCCCGATCCCGCCTGATGACATACCAGTTCGCATAGGCGGCCCACAGCAACGCCGCTACCGCAACCAGTGCCGGAATCGCAATCAAGAGCCCCACTTATGCCTCCTCTCCGTCATACGAGTTTGGTGATGGAATCCCAAAATCGGCAGGACTTTACCGTCCTTCCGGCCCTTCCTCAACCAGCCGCAGAGCCTCCTCCAGCCTGGCCCGCATCTCCTCCATCCCCAGCACCCCCACGATCCCGGCCAGCTCCGGCCCCCGGTCCCGGCCGGTCAACGCCAACCGGAGCGGGTGGAACACCCCCCGGGGGGGAACCCCCAATTCGGCGGCCACCGCCCGCACAAGCGGCCTCAGCTTCCCCGGGGAGAAGTCGGGGCCCAGCCGGGAAAGCACCAGCCGGAGGGCAGCCCGCGCCGGGGGCGCGGAAAGTTCCTCCACCACTTGGGGGGAAAGCTCCAGCGGGCCGAGCAGGTACCCGAGGTCCGGATGGCCGACAAGCTCGCTCAGGGTGGAAATCCCCGGGCGCAGGAGCTCCAGGGCAGCGGCCAATCTGCCCTCCGGTACCCCGGCGTAGCCGGACAGGAAGGGCCGGGCCCGCTCGAGCAGTTCCCCGGGGGAGAGCCTGGCCAGGTGCTTGCGGTTGAGCCAACGTAGCTTCTCCAGGTCGAACACCTGGGGGGCCAGGTTCACCTTCGCCAGGGAGAACCGCTCCACCAGCTCCTCCAGGGTGAACACCTCCTCCCCGGAATCGGGGGACCAGCCCAGGAGGGCCAAATGGTTCACCACCGCCTCCGGGAGGTAGCCCGCTTCCCTGAGGGCCTCCACCGAAGTGGCCCCATGGCGCTTGGATAGCTTCTTCCGATCAGGCCCCAGGATGATGGAAAGGTGTCCGAAGGCCGGCGGTTCCCAGCCGAAGGCCCGGTACAGCCAGATCTGCTTGGGGGTGTTGGAGATGTGGTCCTCGGCCCGCAGCACGTGAGTGATCCCCAATTCGTGGTCGTCCACTACGCAGGCCAGGTTGTAGGTGGGGGTGCCGTCGGCCTTTTGGATGACGAAATCGCCGGTGGTGAGCCGGCGGAACTTGACCTCCCCCCGGAGGAAGTCCGTGAAGGACGTCTCCTTGGCCTCCTCGGGCACCAGGAATCGGATGGCCGGCTTCCTCCCCGCCCGCAGGTAGCGCTGCCGCTCCGCCGGGGAGAGGTGGCGACAGCGGCCGTCGTACTCCGGGGCCTCCCCGCGGGCCAGGGCCTTTCTCTTCCGTTCGGCCAGCTCCTCCGGGGTGCAGAAGCAAGGGTAAGCCTTCCCCCCCTCCACGAGTCTTTCCACGTACTCGCGATACAGGGGCAGCCTTTTCGATTGATAGAAGAGCTCGTCCCAGGTCAGGCCCAGCCAGGAGAGGGCGTCCATGATCCCCTGGGTGTAGCGGGCTTGGGACCGGGCGAGGTCGGTGTCCTCGATCCTGAGGACGAAGGTCCCCCCCTCCTTGCGGGCCCACAGCCAATTGAACAGGGCTGTCCTGGCGCCGCCCACGTGCAGCTCCCCGGTGGGGCTGGGTGCGAACCGAACTCTGAGGGCCATGGCGGAATTATACGGGCGCGACAGCTGTCCCCCCGACGGCCGACAAACTCGCCCCCACCGAGGCACGCACGCCATGGGGGCGAGCGTGGCGCCGATTACTCTGGAAGCATCCGAAGCACCGACAGAAGGAGGGGTGCGGAGATGGCAAAGTACATAGCGGTGCTGTGCGGGCTGCTCCTCGTCGGGGGGTTGGGGCTGGCCCAAGCCGGCGGAGGTGAGATCAGCCTGCCCCCGCCGGAGGACGAGATCGCCGCCCTGGAAGCGGCCTTCGGGGAAGTGATCGGCTTCTTCTCCAGCTTCATCGAGGAGTTCAAGGGCTCCGTCGCCCAGATCAACGAGCGGTTCGCCTCCCTGGAGGGGGCACTGGCCGACCTCATCGCTTGGGTGCAGGACCTGGATGTCAGGCTGTCCGGGCTATGCGACCAGGTGGCGGAGCACGGGGGCCGGATCGGAGCGCTTGAGGACTGGGTCGGCGATCTGGAGGAGAGGGTTACCTATCTGGAGGAGCAGGATATCGGGGCTGTGCAGCGGCAGCTTTTGGCCGTTGAACAGGCCATCCAGGCCCTCCAGGTGAAGATCGACAACAACCGGGCCAAGATCGAGGGCATCGAGGCCGCACTGGGTGGCTTCCAGGAGGAGATCTCCGCAGTGCGGGGGGAGATGGACCAGCTCAAGGGTCAAGTAGCCGCGCAAGTGGATGCCCAGCTTGCCGCAGTGCAGGAGGAGCTTGCGGCCATCAAGGCCGCCCAGGAGACCCAATGGGCGGCCATCTTCTTGGTGCCGGCCCTGGTGGGAGCGTTGGTTTACTTCCTCATCACCTCCGGCGGTTGAGGGCCGGCTTTGCCAGTGGGGACGGGCCGAGAGCCCCTCGGCCCGTATTCATTGGGGGGCATGACACATGACCGCCGCCGGGGCGACAAACCCGACCCCGGGACGGACCAGCGGCCCGTGTCCTCCATCTCCGCGCCAGTTAGGGTGGCCTTGGAAATGGGCAAGCAGGAGCGAGATCTGCACCGGAGAGGAAAGGGGGTTGAAAGCATGAGCAGGAAAATCGTGGGGATCATTATTGTGGGGTTGTTGTTAGCCCCGGGGGCGTATGCGGAAGGGGAGGCAGCCCAGCCGGATGTGGCCTATGGGCAAGTGCTGGCCTGCTTCGAGGGGTTTCTGGCCGAACTCAATGATGCCATCCAAGCGCTGAACCGGGCGGATCAGGACCTGGTCGCCCGCTATCGAACCTTGGCAGCCGAGCTCAGCGAGGCGAAGGCGGCCATCGGACAACTCCGGGAGAGCGTCGCGGGCCTTGTCCCCCGCATCGAGGGCCTGGAGGCCGGTTTGGCGGACGCCGCCGAGGCCATCAGCAACCTGCATGACCTGGTAGCGGACAAGTTCGCGGAGGTGCAGGCGAGGTTCGAGGCGAACGAAGCGGCCATACAGGGCCTGGTGGAGGATTTCACCTCCTTCAAAGCACAAGTTGAGGGGCAACTGGGGGCGTTGGCTGACCGGCTCGCCCAGTGTATGGCCTCCTGTGATGAGCGGTTCGGGGCCCTCTCGGCTCAGCTGGCGGAGTTGGCGGAGAGCCTGGCCACCCTGTCCTCCCAGGTGCGGGATCACGAAGCCCGCCTGGCTGCGTTGGAGGAGCAGGACCTGGGGTCCCTGCAGCGCCGCATCCTGGCGTTGGAGCAGGCTGCCCAGGCCCTGCAGATAAAGATCGAGAACAACCGGGCCAAGCTGGAGGGCGTCGAGGCGGCGCTGGGGGGCTTCACCGCCGACATCCAGGCCAACAAGGAGGCCATCGCTTCCTTGACGAGGCGGCTGGGCGCTCAGGAGACCCGCCTCACGGCTCTGGAAGCCCAAGTGGACGGACTGGACGTGCAGGCGGTGCAGGACGCCTTGGGCGCTGCCCAGGGGATGGCCATCCTGGCCCTGCTTGTCGGGATCGCCGCCATCGTGCTGGTATTCATGGGCACGGGCGGCTAGGACAAGGACAAGGGGCACGTTCTCCGTGCCCCTCCTTCTTTGGCCGGACGCGTAACAAATGTTATATTCGTAACTCAAGGGGGAAACCAGAATGGAACTGATTGGAGAGAGGCTCAGGCGATTCCGCTTGGAGCATGGCCTGTCCAAACGGGCAGTGGCGAATCGCCTGGGGGTCTCGGTTCCCACCATCATCCGCTGGGAGGAGGGACTAAGCATCCCCAATGACTACAACCGCCACAAGATAGAGCGGCTGCTCCGGGGGGGGCCGGAGCCGGCCCTGGACCGCCGTCCTCGGCTGGTGTTGCTGGGGTTGTTCGACGAGCCGGCATGACTACCACCATCAAGCGCCTCACCGTGCAGGGGTTCAAATCGTTCCGCCGCAGGGCTTCCCTCCCCTTTTACCCTGGCTTTACCGCCATCGTGGGGGAGAACGGGGCCGGGAAATCGAACATCTTCGACGCCTTGGCGTTCGTGATGGGCCGTAGGTCCCGGTCCCTGCGGGCCGAGCGGATGGAGCAATTGCTGCACTGCCCCCCGGGCGGGGAGCCCGTCCCCGAAGCGGAAGTGACCCTGGTGTTGGACAACCGGACCGGTGTGTTCGACCAGTTCCTGTCCCAGCCCGCCGACGAGGTGACCCTGTCCCGTCGCATCACCGCCTCTTCTTCCACCTACCGCCTCCAGGGGAAGGTGGTGTCGGCCAAGGCGGTGGAGGCCCTGCTTTCCCATGCCAGCATCGACCCGGATGGTTATCACATCGTGGAGCAGGGCATGGTGGTGGACGTGCTGGAGCGGTCCCCCAAGAGGCGGCGGGAGATCCTGGACGAGGTGGCCGGGGTGGCGGCGTACGAGGAGCGCAAGGCCAAAGCCATCGCCGAATTGGGGCAGGTCAAGGAACGTCTCAATACCAGTCGCATTCTGCTCGCCGAGCGCCGCCGCCGGCTGGCCGAGCTCCATCGGGAGCGGGAGGCGGCGCTGGAGTACAAGGCCCTCTCCGAGGAGCGGGACCGGCTGGCCGCCACCCTCCGCTACCGCCGCTGGGAGACGCTGACCAAGGCGCTGGAACGGGCCCAGGCCCAGGCGGCCCGGACCCGGGAGGAGGTGGAAGAGCTCGCCGCCCGGGTGGACCGGCTGGATCGGGAGATCGAGGCCCGGGAGCGGAAACTGGGGGCCCAGCCTCAGGCCGAGGATGCGGCCACCGCCGAGCTGATCCGGAAGGTGGAGCGCCTGCGGGGGGAGCTGTCGGCCAAGGAGGCCGAGGCCCGGGCCCGGGCCCGGGAGATCGCCTCCCTGCGGGAGACCATTCAGGACCTGCAAAGGTACGTGGGCTCCCGGGACACCCCGCCGGAGCCGGTGGCGGCCCTGTTGGGGCTCGGTTGGCCAGGAATCCACGGCACCCTGGGGCAGCTGGTGCAGCCCCGGGATGGGTTGGAGCTGGCCTTGGAGACCGCCTGGGGCGGCCACCGCCATGACCTGGTGGTGGCGAGCCGGGACCTAGCCCTAAAGTGCGTCCGGTACCTGAAGGAGAAGGGGCTGGGGCGGGCCCGGTTCTTGCCCCTAGACCGGCTGTCCGTACCTCGCGTCTCGGCCAGGGCCCGGGAGGCCCTGCGGCTCCCCGGCGTGGTGGGGCTCGTGATCGAGCTGGTGGAGTTCCCGCCCGAGATAGAGCCCGCGGTGCGGTACGTGCTCTCCGACACCTTGGTGGCGGAGTCCCTGGAGGCGGTGCGGGAGCTTCAAGGGGTGCGGGTGGTGACCCTGGAGGGGGACCTGCTGGAGCGGGGCGGGGCCATCGTCGGTGGCGCCCCCAGGGCCCGCCGGAGGGGGCCGGATCTCGCTGGGAAGAGGGAGCAGCTCACGCGGTTGGAACGCGAGCTTTCGCGCCTAAGGGAGGAGATGGAGACGCTTTCGGGGGAGCTGTCCCGGGCGGAAGGGGCCCTCCACGAACATTCCCGGAAGCTGGCCCAAGCCAAGGCGGCCCGCTCCTCCGCCGAGTCCAAGCTCCTGGAGCTCAGGGAACGGCGGAAGAAGGCATATCTGGCCTTGGAGCGGAAACGGGCGGCCCTATCCCGCTACGAGCGGGAAGCGGCGGAGCTGAGCGGGGAACTGTCTGCCCTGGGGGGGGTGGAGGAACCCCGCGGGGGGGCCATCCCCGGCACCCCGGACGTGCTCCAAGCCCGCCTCAGGCAGGCCGAGCGCCGGCTGGCAGAACTCGGCCCAGTGAACCTGCGGGCCATCCAGGAGTACGAGGCCTTTCTCACCGAGTTCCAGGCGTTCAAGGAGCGGGTGCGGACCCTGGAGCGGGAGAAAGAGGAGATCGAACAGTTCATCGGGGAGCTGGAGCAGAAAAAGAGGGAAAAATTCTTCGCCACCCTGGAGACGGTGTCGGGGGAGCTGAACCGCCTGTTTCAGCGGCTGTTCGGCGGGGGAGAGGCTGGCCTCAAACTCGCCGAGGCGGGGAACATCGACTCCGGCCTTCTCGTGTTCGCCCGCCCCCCGGGGAAGGAGCCGCGGCTGCTGGATGCCCTCTCCGGTGGGGAGAAGACCCTGGTGGCCATCGCGTTCGTGCTGGCGCTGGCCGCCGGGCGTCCAGCCCCGTTTTACTTGTTGGACGAGGTGGACGCCGCCCTGGACCGGGCCAACTCGGAACGGCTGGCCCGGTTGCTCAAGGAGTTCGCCCGGGAGGCTCAAGTGATCGTGATCTCCCACAACGAGGAGCTGATCCGACATGCGGACCGGGTGTACGGGGTGACCATGCGGGGTGGCGCCTCGGAGGTAGTGGCCATGGAGTTGGTCGCCGATGGAAACCGGTGAACTGTTTGCCCTGACGTGCCTTGCCCGGGCGGATTGGGACCTGCTGTTTTCCCATCTGGCCCGGGACATGGACCCCTGGGCGGTGAACCTGGTGGAACTGGTGCGGCGGTTCCGGGGGTATCTTGCGGAGCTCAAGGCATTGGAGCTGGAGATCCCGGGTAGGATGCTCCACGCCGGGGCGGTGCTCCTCAGGATGAAGTCGGAGTTCCTGCGGGAGGAGGAGCGGGAGCCGCCCACCTTGGAGGAGGTGGTGGAGGAGCTCTCGGCCGAGGTGCCGATGGCCGAGGAGGTGTACATCGCCCCCGAGTTCACGTTGCCGCTCCTGCGCCGCCCCAAGGTGCGGGCCAGTGTGGGGGAGCTCCGGCGCGCCCTGCAGGCGGCCTTGGCCCATGGCAAGAGGAAACGGGATGGCCGGCGGGAGGTCGACCTGGAGGACGTGGGATTGGAGCTCCCCAGGGAGCCCTTTTCCCGACGCACCAAAAGGCTGCTTAAGCGGCTTCTGTCCCTCGTCAACGGGAATCGGGTGATCCCGTTCCGGATCCTGGTTAAGCGGGAGGACCCCCGCGAGCAGGTGGCCCGGTTCCTGGAGCTATTGCACCTGGATGCCCAGGGAAAGGTGCGGCTTTTCCAGGAGGAGTTCCTAGGGGAGGTACTGATCGAGGTCCCCCGTGGAGCCGAAGGCCCTGGTTGAAGCGGCGCTGTTCGTGGCCGACCGGCCGCTGTCGTTGGCCCGGCTGGCCCAGGTACTGAACCTGTCCGAGGAGGCAGTGGGGCGGCTCATTCAGGCCCTGGCCGAGGAATACGCAGCCCCGGATCGGGGGCTGGAGATAGTGCAGCAAGGCGGGGGTTACGTGCTGCAAGTGAAGGGGCACCTGGCGGAGGCGGTGCGCCCGTTCGCCCCGGGGCAGGACATCCCGGAGCCGGTGTTGCGGACGCTGGCGGTAATCGTGTACCGGGGGCCGATCCTGCAGTCCGAGGTGGTGCGGCTGCGAGGCCAGCGGGCCTATTCCCATGTCCGCGAGCTCGTCGAGCGGGGCTTCGTGCGGGCAGAAGAAGAAGGCCCCACCAAGCGCCTGTCGGTGACCAAAGCCCTCCTCTCCTATTTCGGGGTGGAGACCGCGGAGGAGTTGCGGGCCCTGCTGGAGTCCCCTCCAGGTTGACCGCGCCCTTGTTCTGAGGGTTAGCCCGGACCGACCACGCTTGTTCACCGGCCGGCTTGGCACCCCAGCGCCGGTGGTGCGAATTGCCCCCCGGGGGGCCACTGGATAGACTGTCACGTCATGCTGATCGAACGGCTCGAGGAGTACTTCCAGCGCGAGGAACGGGTGCGCGTACGTGATTACTTCTATGTAACCGAGGTGGCCAAGTGCCCCCGCCAGATCTTCTACTCCGCCAAGGGCTTCCCCAGGCCGCCGCTGGACGGCCAAACCGCCAGGAAGCTGGCGGTGGGGGACGCCGCCCACCAACGGATCGTGCAAGCCCTGTATGGGATGGGGATCGTGGTGGCGGCGGAGGCCCCTCTCCCCCCCAACCCCTTGTTTCACGGCCGGGCGGACGTGATCGTGTCCTTGGAAGGGAAGAACTACGTGGTGGAGATAAAAACCGTCCACCCCTACAACTTCGAACAGATGGTGGCCGCCCCCAGGCGGGATCACTACCTCCAGCTCCAGCTATACCTCCATTACTTCGACATCCCCCAGGGGGTGATCCTGGCGGAGAACAAGGCCAACCAAGAGCTGCGGGAGTTCGTGGTGGGCCGGGACGAAGAGGAGATCGGGCGGGTGCTCGCCACCTTCGAGCGGCTGCGGCGCACCATCTTCCTGGAGGGGAGACTGCCGCCCCTCCCGGATAAATCCGACTGGGAGTACGACCAGTGCCGCTACTGCCCCTATACGGACTTCTGTAATGAGGACCTGGTGATCCCCCCCGGAGCCGGGCAGGGGGACAAGCCCGTGCAGGAGGAGGAGCAGGTGCCCGAGGAGGCCCCTGGGGGATTGTTCGATGGCCTCGTCTAGTCCCGCCCGCTAGAATGCGGTAATCCCAAAAGGAGGTGATCTGCAGGTGAAGAAGCTAGCGCTGGTGGTGGCAGCCCTGTTGCTGGTGGCAGGACCGGCCTTGGGCCAACAGGTGCGGGAGTTCACGGTGGGGGATAAGGCAGTGGGCTGGTTCGCCAACCTCACCGGGGCGGCGGTGACCGGCTTTCACTTGGAGTTCGACCAACCGGTGACCATCTTGTACAAGGTGGAAGTGGGCGGCCTGGTGGAGAACCTGGGGGCGGCGGAGGGGATAGAGTTCGACTTCGCCGGGGAGCTCGTGGCCTACGGCCTGGTGGAGCTCCACTGGCAGCCGGCCACGGCCAAGGTGGCCCTGTTCCAGTGGCTGGCCGCTGGCCGCCCCGCGGGCCAGCCTTACTTCGCCACCCTGCCGGCGTTCCTCAAGTTGCTGGTGAACGGGCTGGTGCTGCTGCGGGAGCAGGGGCCGGAACAGTTCCAAGCCCTGCTGCAGGCATTTTTCGCCGCCAACCCCGAGCTCCAAGGGACTCTTGCCGAGGCGGGCATCCCACCCGAGATGTTGATCGCCTCCCTGATGACCGCGCCCCCAGAGGGGATCATGAATCTGCTCCTCACCCTGGTGGAGGGGTTCGGCATCAAGTCGGTGGAGGAGTTCATGGCGGCCATGGACCTGACCTCCCTGCTTGAGGCCCTAGGCCTGTAGCGGGTTGGGAGTTCGGAGTGGCCTCAGGGGCCGGCTTCGGCCGGCCCCTCGCTCTTTGGAGCCGGCTCCCGCAGGCCGGCGGCCAGCACCGCCGCCGGAAGCAGCAGTCCGGTCACGATCCCCAGAGCGGCCTCCAACCCGAGCGCGTCCCCCAGATACCCCACCAGGGTGAGGAGCAGCGACCCTACCCCCCAGGCGAACCCCATCACCAGCCCGGATACCATGCCCCGATGTTCGGGGAACAGCTCCTGGGCGAAGGTGACCGATACCGGATTGGAGGCCAAAAGCAGCATCCCGCCCATGGCCAGCAGGATCATGGATGGCACCCCATTGGTGGCGAGGAACAAGTACAGGAAGGGGATGGAGCAAAGCAACGCCCCCACGATCACCCGCCGTCTGCCGAAGCGGTCGGAGAGTCGCCCCCCGATCACCCCCCCTAACGCTCCGGATAGGGCGAACACGGTCAGGGAAAGTCCACCCGTGGTCACCGCTGCCCCCCGTCCCACCCACAGCACGCTCAGGAAGGTGACATAGGACATCCCGGCGAACTCCCGCAGCACCGCGATGGCCCATAGGCGAACAAGCTGGCGGGCTTGGGGATGGGTATGGAGCTTAGCGCGGGCTTCCCGCCAGCTCCGGGCTACCTGTGGCATCCGCCAGGCCAGGAGCCCCACCAACGCCCAAGCCGGCAGGAGCAGCGCCGGGGTTATGGAGAGGCCGAACCGTCCCACCAGCGCGGCGATCAGGGGCGGGCCCACCGCCACCCCGATGGTCCCCCCGGCGGAGAACACCGACACCGCCAGGCCTCGCCGCTTTTCGCCTGCGCTGCCGGCCAGGGCGGCGGCGGCGGGATGGAAGGCGGCGGTGCCCAACCCGGCCAGCCCTAGGGCCACCGCCAGTACGGGGTAGCTAGGGAGTACGCCCAGCAGGGCCATGGCGCTGCAGGTGACCGCCGGGCCCAGGAGGACCAGCCAACGGGGGCCAAACCGATCGGCCACCAGCCCCACCAGCGGCTGGGTGAAGGAGGCCGTGGTGCCCCGCACCGATGAAAGCAGCCCGGCCATGGCCAGGGAGAGGCCGAACCGATCGATGAGGAGCGGCATCAGGGCGGCCAGGAAGGAGCCGTACCCATCGTTGAGCGCGTGGGCGGCAGAGAGGAGCAGGGGGGAGGGCCGGCGGGCGGGCATTTAATCGCCTTGCGCCAGCTCCAGCACCCGCTCGGGGAGGGCTGGATATTCCCGGAGCCGGTGGCCGGCGGCATGGGAAACCGCGTTCGCCACCGCGGCGTGGGCCGCCATCAGCGGCACCTCCCCTAGCCCCTTGGCCCCGTAGGGCCCCCCGGAATAAGGGGCCTCCACGAAGTCGATCACGCAATCCTCCGGCACGTCGAGGGCGGTAGGGATGTGATAGGCGGTGAAGGAGGGGGCGATGATGCGCCCCCCCTCACTTTTGAGCTCCTCCATGAGGGCGTAGCCGATCCCCTGGGCGATCCCCCCCGCTACCTGTCCTCGCGCCAGGGCCGGGTTCACGATCTTCCCCGAGTCATGTACCGCCCAGAACCTACGTACATGTGTCTCCCCGGTGAGCAGGTCCACCTCCACCTCGGCGATGTGGCAGGCGTAAGCGTAGACGAAGTACGCGTTCCCTTGGCCGGTGTCGGGGTCCCAGTCCACCGGCGCCCCTTGGGCCCAGCCGGTGGCGCCCAAGTCCCAGTTGTGGACCCACATCCAGCGGGCGACCTCGGAGATGGGCACCGCCTCGCTCGGGGCCCCGGCGGGCCAGACCCGGGAATCGGCTATTTCCACCGCGGCGCAGCCGAAGAACTCACGGGCGGCCTCCTCCACCCGGGCCCGCAGCTTGTTCATCGCATCCAGCACCGCCGCCCCGGCCACGGTGGTGGTGCGGGAGGCCACCGTGGGCCCGGAGTCCGGTACCCGGGAGGTATCCACCGGCGCAAGCTGCACGTCCGAAAGCCTCACCCCTAAGGTCTCGGCGGCGATCTGCCCCAGCACGGTGATCGCCCCCTGGCCCATCTCGGTGTTCCCCACCGCCACGGTGACCGAGCCGTCCGCCTCCAGCTTCACATACGCCCCGGCCTTATCGAGCAGGGGGGCCTTGGCCCCCATCCCCACCCCGTACATCACGGTGGAGACCCCGATCCCCCGCCGCCGGAACCCCTCCCGGCGGTTGAACTCCTCCACCTGCCGTTTGAGCTCCGGCCAGCGGGAGAGCTCCCGGGCGCGTTCGATCGCAGCCAGAAGCCCCACCGACTCGGTGAGCCGCTGGCCGGTGGCGGTCTCGTCCCCCACCCGCAGGGCGTTCCGCTCCCGCAGCTCCAGGGGGTCCATACCCAAGCGCTTTGCGAGCTCGTCCAGCTGGGATTCGTGGGCGAAGATCACCTGCGGGGAGCCGAACCCCCGGAACGCCCCACAGGGCACGCTGTTGGTGGCCACGGAGTACGCGTCTACTTTTACGTTCGGGATGCGGTAGGGGCCAGGGGCATGGACCAGCCCTCGCCACAGCACCGCCGAGGACAAGGTTTGGTAGGCGCCGGCGTTGTAGTAGAACTCCACTTCCACTGCCACCAGGGTCCCGTCCCGCTTGGCCCCGGTCCGGTAGCGGATGACGCCCGGATGGCGCTTGGAGGTGGCGATGATGTCCTCGGCCCGGTCGTAGACCAATTTCGCCGGCCGGCCACCCTTCCAGGCGACCACCGCGGCCATGGCCGCGAGCTGCGAGGGCATGTCCTCCTTCCCTCCGAACCCCCCGCCCGTCGCGGTCTGCACCACCCGCACCTTCGACAGCGGCAGCCCTAGCACGCAGGCCACCGCGTTCTGCACGTAGAAGGGGCACTGGAGGGTGCCGTAGATCGCCATCCCCCCCTCCTCGGGCACGGCGACCACCCCCTGTGGCTCAAGATAAGCGTGCTCCTGGTAGCCGGTGCGGTACTCCCCCTCCACGATCACGTCCGCCGCGGCGAAGCCGGCCGCAACATCCCCTTTCCTGATCACCATGTGGTTGAACACGTTCCCGGCTTCCGCCGCCTCCGGGATCGCCACTTGCGGTGCCCCGGGCGCGATCGCCGCTAGCGGGTCCAGCACCGCCGGCAGTTCCTCATAGCTCACCTGCGCCAGGGCAGCGGCTTCCTCGGCCGCCTCCGGGGTCTCGGCCCCGATCAGGGCTATGGGTTCCCCCACGTAGCGGACCACCTCGGCCGCGAGCAGGGGCATGTCCCGGTAGATCACCGGCACCACGTTCTCTCCGGGGATGTCCCTCGGCGTCACCACGCAGGCCACCTGGGGGTGTCCTTCCACTTGGGAGAGGTCCAGGGACTTGATGCGAGCGTGGGGCCGGTCCGCGCGGATGACCTTCACGTAGAGGGTCCCGGGAAAGGAGAGGTCATCGGCGTAGCGGGCCTGGCCCCGCACCTTGGCCGCGGCGTCCAGCCGCGCTACCCCCTGCCCCACCAGCCGCGTCTCAGCTGTCGTTATCTCCTCGGCCATTTGGGCTCCTTTGGCGCTGATTGTACCCCGGATCCGCGAGGATCCAGGGCGGCTTCCCTGCTTCACCCTCCCCGCGGCATTTCCCGTTGCCGGGGCCGCAGCGGAGACGCCGGTTATCGCTCCCCCTCCCCCGGGGATTGCCACGGAGCGGCTGCGGTTTACAATAGGGTGGGGTAACCGGGGGAGTCCGAAGAGGGCTGAGAGGAGGCGGAGGCCTCGACCCCTGGAACCTGACCTGGGTAATGCCAGCGTAGGGAAGGTTACCCATCGCCGGCACTGCCCACCCCCGATTCCCGTTACCCCAAAGGAAGGGCGAGGGGTGTGGGTGAGTTGAACGAGTGGGAGCTGCTTGAGAGGATCGAAGCCGCTGTGCCCGCCGCCGGGGATGATTGCGCCGTGATCCCCTGGGGCAGCACTCACCTCCTCCTCACCACGGACCTCCTGCATCAGGCCTCCGACTTCCCCCCGGGAACTACCCCTTACACCATGGGCTGGCGGGCGGTGGCCGTGTCGCTCTCGGACATCGCCGCCATGGGTGGCCGGCCGGTGGCGGTGCTGCTGGCCGCCTCCGCCCCGGGCTGGGGGGGATTGCTCCCCGGGCTCCTCTCCGGGGCCCAGGCCGCCTGTGAGGAGGCAGGCGCCGAGCTCGTGGGCGGGGATCTGGACTTCTCCCGGGAGCTGGTTCTGGTGTCGACCGCGTTGGGGGAAGCGAGCCGGCCGGTGCGCCGGGCCGGCGCCAAGCCGGGCGACCTCCTCTGTCTCACCGGCCCCCTGGGGCGCACCGCCCTGGCGCTGCACCTCTTCTCCCGCGGGGAGCTGGAGGAGGCCAACCGGCTGTTTCGTTTCTCCCCCCGGGTGGAGGAGGGCCTGTTCCTTGCTGGCCTGGCCACCGCCATGATCGACATCTCGGATGGGCTCGCCCACTCGGCGCACCTGCTTGCCCGCGCTTCCGGCGTGGGGCTGGAGATCGACGCTGCCGCCCTCCCCCTTCTGCCCGGGCTCGCCGCGGCCTTCCCGGACGAAGCGGTGGAGAAGGCCCTCTACTACGGGGAGGACTACGAGCTCCTGTTCACCATCCCCAAGGGGCGCTATCGCTCGGCCCTGGGCCGGGTGATCGGGGAGGCGGTGTCCTCCGGGGTATGGCTGCAGGTGAGGGGGAAGCGGCGGCCACTTCCGGATCGGGGGTGGTCCCATGGCTCCTAAGCGGGTGTTGATCGCCGCCTCCGGGGAGCCCCCGGAACTGGAGCTGGTGCGGGAGCTGGCCCAAACCGCGGACCTGGTGGTGGCGGTGGACGGGGGCCTGGCGCTTCTCCTCCGGGCGGGGGTGGTCCCCCAGCTGCTCATCGGGGATCTGGATTCCCTGGATGGCGTGGCCATCCCCCCGGGGGTAGAGGTGCGGCGGCACCCGCGGGAGAAGGACGCCACCGATCTGGAGCTGACCCTCGATCAGGTGGTAGCCCTGGCCCCGGAGGAGATCCGGCTGGTGGGCGCCTTGGGGGGGCGGGTAGACCATCTGCTCGCCACCTGTGGCCTCCTGGCCCGCCACCGGGTGCCCATCGTGGTGCACCACCGGGGGGAGGTGCTGTATGCGGTGTCCGGCCCCCTCACCCTGGCCGGGGCCGCCCCCGGGGACCGGGTATCGCTCATCCCGCTTACCGACCGGGTGGAGGGGATCCGCACCCAGGGGCTCCGGTACCCGCTGGCAGGGGAACCCTTGCAGCGCACCGGCACCCGGGGGGTGTCAAACCAGGTGGTGTCCCTGCCCTGCCGGGTGGAGTTCTCCCGGGGGAGGCTGCTGGTGGTGCACGCGCCTTCCGCCCGCCGGCTCCGAAAGAAGGAGGGATAGAGGATGCGCAGGCTATGGCTATTGGCATTGACCATGGGGTTCCTCCCCGCACTGGGAGCGGAGCTGGTGGTCTACACCTACGATTCGTTCGTGTCCTGGGGGCCGGCCCGTCAGATCGAGCAGGCGTTCGAGGCCGCCCATCCCGGCGTGGACCTGGTCTGGGTGGCCCCCGGCGACTCCTCGGAGATGTTGGCCCGGCTGCTCGCCGAGCGGCAGACCGGGGGCACCCCGGCGGACGTGTTCCTGGGCATCGCCGATACCGAACTGGCGCGGGCACTGGACCGGGGCGTGTTCCAACCTTATGACCCCGCCTTGGTTCCCAACCTCCAACACATCCCCCCGGAGCTCATGTTCGACCCCACCGGACACGTGATCCCGTTCGACCACGGTTACGTGACCTTCGTGTACGACGCGGAGCGATTGCCGGAGGAGCTGGTGCCCCGCACCTTGGAGGATCTCACCCGCCCGGAGCTGGCCGGTAAGATCATCCTGGAGGACCCCCGCACTTCTTCACCGGGGCTGTCGTTCCTGATCTGGACGGTGGTCCACTTCGGGGAGGAGGGGTGGGAGGGCTTCTGGCGCCGGCTGCTGCCAGGCGTGCTCACCATTACCAAAGGCTGGTCCGAGGCCTATGACATGTTCCTGGCCGAAGAGGCCCCCCTCGTCCTCTCCTATTCCACCGACACCGCCTACTCCTGGATCGAATACGGCTCCCTACGCTATCAGGTGATCACTCCCGACGGGGAGGCCTACCACCAGATCGAGGGCATGGGGATCGTGGCCGGGAGCGACCAGGTGGAGCTGGCCCACGCGTTCCTGAACCTGGTGATCCAGCGGGAGATCCAAGAGGTCTTCCCCACCAGCCAGTGGAGGTTCCCGGTGAACGCCCTGGCTCAGCTCCCGGAGGACTTCGCCCGCTACGCGGTGGTGCCCGAGCGTCCGGTATCCCTGGCCCCGCAGCTCATCGGCGAGCGGCTGGAGGAGTGGCTCAACCGGTGGCAACGGCTCCTGGTGGGAGGCTGATCGCCCGGGGGGCAGGGGCGCTCTTGGTGCTCCTGCCCCTCGCGTTCTTGGCCCTGGCCTTCTTCCTGCCCCTGTGGCAGGTGCTGTCCCAGGGGCTGCGGCTGGAGGGGGGCTGGACCCTGGCCCGGGTGCGGGGGCTGCTCGCCGACCCCTATGTGCGGCACCTGATCCTGTTCACCTTAAAGCAGGCCCTGCTTTCGGCCGGACTCAGCTTGGCTTTAGGGTTTCCGCTGGGCTGGCTTTTGGCCCGATATCGGTTTCCCGGGCAGGAACTGGTACGGGCGTTCACCCTGGTGCCGTTCGTCCTCCCCCCGATCACCGTGGCGCTGGGGTTCATCCTGTTCTTCGGCCACGCCGGCTACCTCAATCGGGGGCTGATGACCCTGTTTGGGCTTTCCTCCCCGCCGCTGCGGGTGCTCTATTCCCTATGGGGGATCGTGCTGGCGCACGCGTTCTACAACGCGCCGGTGTTCACCCGGTTCGTGTCGGCGGCCTGGGGGGGACTGGATCCGGAGCCGCTGGAGGCGGCCCGCACCTTGGGGGCGCGGCCACTTTACGCCTTCCTCACCGTGACCCTGCCCCGGCTCCTGCCGGCCATCCTGTCTGCCTTTGCCCTGGTGTTCGTGTTCTGCTTCCTGTCGTTCGCCATCCCCCTCTCCCTGGGCGGTGCCCGCTACGCCACCCTGGAAGTGGGGATCTACTACTTCGCCCGGCGGGACGTGAACGTGCCGCAGGCGGCGGCGCTGGCCCTGGTGGAGATGACGATCGCCTTGGCCCTGTCTTACCTGTACATCCGGGGCGGGGGACGGTTCATCTCCCCGGGGCCGCCGGGGCGTCCCCAGGCCCGGCTGCGCCTGTTTTCGCGCCCCCGGCAACTGGGCTGGTGCCTTTATCTGGCCCTGGCCGCGCTGGTGTTCCTGGGCCCCCTGGCCTCGGTGGTGGCCAGTTCCTTCCTGCGGCCCTGGCATGGGGCCGCCCCCACGTTGGCCTGGTACGGGTTCCTGATCTCCGGGGAGCAGGATCCGCTTCTGGGGACCTCCCCCCTGGGAAGCGTGCTGTTGAGCCTGCGGGTGGGGGCGGCCGCCACCCTGCTGGCGCTGGTCTTGGGGCTGGCGGTGAGCTGGACCCTGGCCCGGGCCCGCTGGGCGCTCCTGGAGACGCTGCTCATGGCCCCCCTGGCCGTGTCCGCGGTGGTGCTGGGACTGGCCTTGCTCATCGCCTTTCGCCAGCCGCCCCTGGCTGCCCTGGGCAGGGGGGAGTTGGCCATCATCCTCGCCCACGGGCTCATCATCTACCCATTGGTGGTGCGGATGATCCGCCCGCTGTGGCAGGGCCTGGATCCGGCCCTGGTGGAGGCGGCCCGTACCCTGGGGGCGAACCGGTTCCGCGCCTTCTTCACCGTGGAGCTGCCGCTCCTCTCCCGGGGGTTACTGGTGGCCGCCTCGTTCTCCTTCGCCCTCTCCTTGGGGGAGATGACCGCGGTGGCAATGCTGGCCCGGCCGGGCCTGTCTACCATGCCGCTTTCCATCTACCACCTCATCTCCGCCCGCAAGTTCGGGGCCGCTTCCGCCCTGGCCACGGTGCTCATCCTCCTCACCGGGGCTACGGTGGCGCTCTGGGAGCTGGCCGGGCGAAAATGGCTGTCGCGCTATGGCCAAGCTTGAAACGATAGGGCTCACCAAGCGGTTCGGTTCGGTGCCCGCCGCCCAGCACGTGTCCTTCCAGGTGGGGGAAGGGGAGTTGTTCGCCCTGCTGGGGCCATCCGGCTGCGGCAAGACCACGGTATTGCGGTTGGTGGCGGGGCTGGCGCAGCCGGACTCGGGGCGGGTGTTGATCTCCGGGCGAGACGTGACCGGGCTTCCCCCCGAGCAGCGGGGGGTGGGCATGGTGTTCCAGAGCTACGCCCTGTTCCCTCACCTCACCGTGGCCGGGAACATCGCCTATGGGCTTCGGTTCTCCCGGCTCCCCCGGCGGGAGCGGCGGAAGCGGGTGGGGGAGCTGCTGGAGCTGGTGGGCCTCTCCGGTTACGGGGGGCGGAAGGTGCATCAACTCTCCCACGGGGAGCGGCAGCGGGTTGCCCTGGCCCGGGCCCTGGCCCCGGAGCCGCGGGTACTGCTTTTGGATGAACCGCTGTCCGCCTTGGATGCCGCCCTGCGGGTGGAGCTTCGCCGGGAACTGCGGACTTTGCTGAAGCGGCTTTCCATCACCGCGGTGCACGTGACCCATGATCAGGAGGAGGCGCTGGCCATCGCCGACCGCTTGGGGGTGATGCGGGCGGGGCGGTTGGTGGAGCAGGGGGAGCCGGAGCGGCTGTATCGCGCCCCCCGGGATCCGTTCGTGGCCGGGTTTCTGGGGCGGGCCAACCTATGGCCGGGCCGGGTGGTGGAGCTGCGCGATGAACGGGCGGTGGTGGAGGTGGCCGGGGCGCGGCTCCCGGCCCGGGGTGGCGGGTTCCCCCAACTGGAGGAGGTACTGGTGTTCTTCCGGCCGGAGGATGTGGAGCTTGGGCAGGGGCCGTTCCGGGCTCGCGTGATCAGTGCCGAGCTTTTGGGGGACCGGTGGATAGTGCAGGCCGAGTTTTTCGGGCTTCCTTTGATCCTCTATTCCCCGCACCGCCCCCCACTGGAAAGGATGTTGCGGTTCGGGTTCCGGGAGCTGCCGCGATTGCTTGCACCTTCGGGCCAGTAGAAGCTGGCCCGCTGGGCCTTACCGCTCGGGCGGGGCTTGCCGGGTGGACTCAAGGGCCCTCGATCTCCTGGCCGGCCGCCCGCAGCACCTCCTCGCTTACGTAGACCGGCCGCCCCATACACAAGGCCAGTGCCACCGCATCGGAGGGACGGCAATCCACGCGGACTGGTTCGCCGCCGGAGGTGATCAGCTCCAGGGAAGCGTAGTACACCCCGTCGCGGATGGTGGTCACCACTACCCGTTCCAGGGAGCCTCCCAGGGCCCGGACCAGGCGCTCCATGAGGTCCGGGGCCAGGGGTCGGGGAAAGCGGCGTCCCTCCAGGTGGAGTGCGATGGGGATGGACTCAACGTGGCCGATCCACACCGGCACCGCCAGCCCGGAATCAGGATCACGCAGCACCAATACCGGGCTGCCGCTGTCGGGATCCATGCCTAATCCGACCTCTACTTCCACCATGACGCCCCCGGCCATGATAACCCGTTCCCCCGGGTCAGGGGCGAGTTGCCGTCGCCGGCATCCCCCGTTTATGCTGCGGTATGGCCGTGGACTATAGGCGAGCCCTGGAGGCGGGGGAACTGGAGCCGGTGCTGGCCGCCTGGCACCGGGGTGGGGAGGCCAGGCGTCGGCTGATAAAGCTCCTGGCGCCTCAAGCGATCCGGTGGGGGGAGCGACTGGTTGAGGGAGCGGAGGAGTCCCGGCGGTTGGCGGCGGCGTTGCTGGGCGCCTGGCCGGGGGGGCCGGAGCCCGCCTTGGAGCTGCTTCGTGCCCTGGCTGCTGATCCCGACCACCGCACCCGGGAGCTGGCGGCCCGGGCCGCCGGGGAGCTCCTGGCCCGGCGCTTCCCCGAGGTATATCCCACGCTGGGGGTCTGGCGGGGGGACCCCGAACCTGGGGTCCGGCGGGCGGTGGCCTTGGCGGTGGGGGCCGGAGCCAGGCCGCAGCGGTTGGACTGGGCCGCCCCACTGCTGGAGCTGTTGGAGCCGCTGCTTGTGGAGCGCACCCCGGAGGTGCGGACCGCCCTCGGCCCCCGGGTACTGGCCCGCGAGCTGTTCTCCGTCTACCCGGACGATACCTTCGAGTACCTGGTCCACTGGTCCACCTCCCATGACCCCCAGGTGTTGTGGCATGTGGCCATGGGCCTATCTGGCCCCCCGGCTGCCCGGCGGGTGCGGCGTTCGTTGATCCTGCTCCGTCGGCTGGCCCTGGACGAGCGGCGATACGTGTTGGGGGCGGTGGCCGCTGCTCTCAGGCGGCTGGGGAGCTTGGCCCCGGACCCGGTGCTATCCGAGCTGAGGCGCTGGCTCTCCGATGAGGACCGGGCCCCGGTGGCCCGGGCCGTGCTGGGGAAGCTCTAGGCCGTGTCCACCCTCTGCGAGCGTCCCAGGGGGGAAGTGGTACTCGCCCGCGGTAAAGCGGGCCCGATACGGGCGAGACACCCCTGGGTTTACTCCGCCGCCATCTCCCGGGTGCGGGGGGCCCCCGCGCCCGGGGACCTGGTGCGGGTGCTGGACGCCCGGGGGCGCCCCTTGGGACAGGGCTATTACAACCCCCGCTCTCAGATCACGGTACGTCTGCTCAGGTTCGACGAGGGGCCGGTGGACGAGCGGTTCTGGCGGGAGCGCCTGGTGCGGGCGGCCGCCGCCCGGGAACCACTCGGGGAGACCACCGATGCCCTCAGGCTGGTGAACGCCGAATCCGATGGCCTGCCGGGATTGGTGGTGGACCGCTACCGCGATTTCCTGGCGCTGCAGGCCCTCACCCTGGGGATCGAGCGCCGCAAGCAGGCCCTGGTGCAGCTGCTCGCGGAGCTCTTCTCCCCCCGGGGGATCTACGAGCGTTCCGATGTGGGGGTGCGACGGCTGGAGGGACTGTCCCCGACCACGGGGGTGCTGACCGGGGAGGGCCCGCCGGGGAAGCTGGAGGTTAGGGAAGGGGAAGTGCGGTTTCTGGTGGACATCCCCCATGGGCACAAGACCGGCTTCTACTTGGACCAACGGGAGAACCGTCTGCTCGCCCGGGAGCTGGCTGCCGATGGGGAGGTGTTGGACATCTGCTGCTACACCGGGGGGTTCGGGGTGCAAGCGGCCGCCGGCGGGGCGGCGGCCGTGCTGTTCCTGGAGATCTCGGCCAAGCACCTGCGCTGGGCACGGGATCAGCTGGAGCTGAACGGCCTTTCTGGGGTACGGGCGGGGTTCCTGGCCGGGGATGCCTTTCAGGAATTGCGACGGCTTTACCGGCAGGGAAAGCGATTTGACCTGATAATCCTCGATCCGCCCAAGTTCGCCCGCTCCGCCGCCGAGGTACCGGGAGCTCTGCGCGGATATCGGGACCTCAATCGGCTTGCCCTTGCGTTGTTGCGGCCCGGGGGGCTGCTCCTCACGTTCTCCTGCTCCGGGCGGGTGGGCTGGGAGGCCCTACAGCGGGCGGTGGGGCTGGCCGCGGCCGCGGCCGGCTGCGATGCCCAGATCCTGCGTCGTCTATCCCAGGCCCAGGACCATCCGGTGGCGGCCTCTTACCCCGAGGGGGAGTATCTGCGGGGGTTTCTCCTCCGGAGGTGGTGAAGTGAGGATCGGTATCGTCTCGGCTCGGTTGGTGGCCATCGACGGGGTGTCCATCGAGGCGGAGAAGTGGCGGGCCGCCTTTCGCAAGTTGGGACACCAGGTGGTGCTCATCGCTGGCTCCTTCGGCGGGGACCCCCAAGGGCCCCATGTCCGCATCCCCTGGCTGGATTACGCCGACCCGGAGGTGGTCCGGCTCCCGGACATCCTGTCCCGGCCTGTGCCGTTCGACCTCGCTTCCGAACAGGAGATGGTGGCCCAAGCCCGGGAGATCAAGCGCCAGCTGTTTGTGACGATCGAGCGGGAGCGGATCGACCTTCTGGATGTGGAGAACTTGATCAGCCTGCCACTGAACCTGGCGGCCGGGATCGCCCTGGTGGAGATCATCCGCGACACCCGGATCCCGTTCATCTGCCGCCACCACGATTTCTATTGGGAGCGGCCGGAGCTCGCCCGCTCCCGGCTGCGGGACTACCTGGACCGGAATTTCCCACCCCACGACGACGAGACCATCCATGTGGTCATCAACCGTCGCGCCCAGCGGGAGCTGCGGCTGCGGCACGGCATCCTGCCCACCCGCATCCCCAACGTGCTGGACCCCAACATGGTTGGGGCCCAAGACGACTACAACGCGGATTTCCGGGACTCCTTCGACATCCCCAAGGAGGCGTTGCTCTTCTTACAGCCCTCCCGGCTCATCGAGCGAAAGTGCATCGAGGACTCGGTGCGACTGGCGGCGGCGGTGCGGGACCGGCTCAAGCGGCCGGTGGTGCTGCTCATCACTGGCCCGCCCGGGGACGGGAGCGAGGCCGACCCTTACTGCCAGCGGGTGTTGGCCCTGGCGGAGGAGCTGTCCGTCCCGGTGGTGCTGGCGTGGAAGAGGATCTTCATCCGCCGGGGGCGGACCGCGGCTGGCGCCAAGATCTACGCTATCGCCGATGCCTATGCCCATGCGGACCTGGTCACCTTCCCCTCGCGCCTGGAGGGGTTCGGGAACCCGGTGATCGAGGCGGCGGCCAACCATCTGCCCCTTTTCGTCCGCCACTACCCGGTGCTGGACGACATGTTGGAGAAGGGGTTCAAGTTCGCCCTCCTGGAAGACGGGCTCACCCAGGAGGTGGTGGAGCAGGTGGTGGCGTTGCTCACCGACCGAATGGCGCGTCGGGTGTTGGCGCACAACGCCGAGGTGGTGCGTCGCTATTTCTCCCCCCTCACCTTGGAGATCCTGCTTTCGGAGGTACTGGAGCGAGCCGAGGTATCCCCCCTCCGCCCGGCCCAGCCGCCCCCGCCGGGTTGAGCCCCGCGGCGAGCAGGGCCCAATTTGCTGCCTGCGGCGTGAGACGCCTAAGGGATGTGGTTGAAAGCTCTTCTGCAAGCGGCCAAGGAATGTGGGCCGATATTGTCCCCATGTCTTGGGGGCCTCATCCCGGGTGGCGGAGGGGGTGAGAAAATCCCGGGCGGGGGAGGGCGTAGTGGGTACGTCCGTTGAAATCCTGTTCCCAGGGCAAATCCCTACCTTGCGGTGCCACAGTTGGGTACTCCTTTCCCGCTACGCCCCCAGATCCTGGAGGCGATCGTCCTCACCGCGGCCTTGGCCGCCCTCATGTCCACCCTAGATTCCCAGCTCCTCACCCTCTCCTCCATGTTCATCCGTGACCTTTCCGAACCCTTGGTAAGATGGCCTGCCCCTCCCTGGGTGGGGAAAACTGTTTGTGGCTGGTCTTGCCCTGGCGGGCCTTGCTATCGCCTGGAGGCCTCCGGCCACTTTCATGGAGATCGCCACCGAGGCCTTCACCGACCTTGCGGTCCTGTTCCCCACTGTGATGGCTGCCGTCCACCGGCCACGGGCCACGCCGGCGGGGGCGATCGCCTCGATCATCGTGGGGGAGGGCCTGGTGGTGGCCTACCACTTCCGGCTCCTCCCCAGCTTTGGGACCCTCCCGGTGGTCCCGATCGTGGCTGCGGCGAGTCTCACGCTGGTGGCCGTGAGCCTCCTCACCCCGCCAAAAAAGCGCCTCCCCGAGGGAAGGAAAAAGCGTGCAAGATGGGGCTGGGCCCTGGCCTTCGCGCTCCTCTTCGCCGCAGGGAACGGCTTCTGGGCCTGGGGAGACGGGCAGCCTGGTCCCCTGGGCTTCCCGTAGTGGGTCTGGTACTTCCTAGGACTGTGCGGAGCTTTGGCCCTGGCCTTCTGGGTTTTCTCCCGGGTTCACCCCACCACAAACGCCTCCCCCTTGACCTCGCCCATGAACCGAGACAGGGACAGGCAAGCCAATTCCTCTGATACCACATCCTTCTCGATGTAGTCCGCGAGGAGCTCGGCCACCTTAGGGGCGATCATGAACCCGTGCCCCGAGTAACCGTTGGCCTGGATGAGGTTCTCCAGCCCCGGGGTGGGGCCGAGTATGGGCTGCGCGTCCGGGGTCACGTCGTAAAGCCCCGCCCACTGCCGCAACACCGCCAGCTGCCCCAGGGCCGGCACGTACCGCAGGAGCTCCCGGGCGTAGCGGCGGAGGAACCCGAGGGAAGAGGAGACATCGTATCCGGGTTTTTCTTCGGGATCCCCGATCCCCCCGATGATCTGGCCCTCCACCGTCTGGGAGAAGTAGATCCCGTTGTGGATCGAGATCACCATCACCTCCATGAAGAACTCCACCGGCTCGGTGATGGCGATCTCGTGGCGGATCGGTCGGTTGGGGAGCTCCACCCCCGCCATGCGGGCGATCTCCCCCGACCACGCCCCGGCGGCGTTCACCACCACCCCGGGGACCACATCCCCCCGGCACGTGCGGACCCGCACGATCCGCCCCCCCTTCACCTCCAGATTCACCACCGGGGTGAACTTCTCCAGCGCCACCCCCCGCTCCCGGGCCCGGGCGAGGTACCCCTCCACCACCCGGAACGGGTTGGCGTGGGCGTCGGTGGGGCAGTAGGTGGCGCCTACGATGGTGGTCTCGTCCAACAGGGGGAGGACCTCCTTGGCCTCCCGGGGCGTGAGGAGCCTGGAGGGAAGCCCCAGTTCGTTCTGGAGCGCCACGGCCTGGCGCTGGGCCTCCCGTTCCCTTTCCGTCTCCGCCAGGATCAGGTACCCGCCCTGGATGAACTCGATATCCACCCCCAGTTCCTCGGAGAGGGTCTCGTAGCGCTTCACCGACTCCATGGCGAGGCGGATGTTGTGGGGGGTGGTGAACTGCTGGCGGATCCCCCCGCCGCAGCGTCCCGTGGCCCCGGAGCAGGGGAACGCCCGCTCGAGCACCAACACGTCCCGGATGCCCCTCCGCGCGAGCTCGTAGGCCAACGCCGCGCCCGTGACCCCGGCCCCGATGATCACCACGTCCGCGGAGCGCCTCATCTTCCCCTCCAGTGGTCGAGCGGGATGGGGATCAACGGCGGCCGGACGGAGATCTCTCCCATCACCTCCGCTAGGTGCCTCCCCGTCTCCCGGGAGAGGATGTGGGCGAGGAGGGGAAGGCACGTGCGCCCCTGACACGGCCCCATTCCCACCCGCAGGTGCCGCTTGAGTTCCTCCAGGGTATCGTAGCCGTCGCGGATCGCCCGCACCACCTCCGACAAGGTTACCTCCTCGCAGCGGCAGACGATGGGATCGTCCTCCGCGCGACCTGTGACGCGCGATGGCCGATGGGTCATCGTGTCTCCCTTATCGCCCTTACCTCCCCGAGGAGCTCCTCCGTGGGGAGTTCCACCGTGATGACCCAGGTGGTCCCGGCCCGCCGGGATCGCACGACCTTTCCCCGGCCGAGGGCCCTCCCCTCGCGGGAGAGGAGCTCCACCTCCTCCCCGTTTTCGGGCACCGGGAGGAGCTCGTGGGGCACGGTCACCCGGGGGCGGCCCCCCGAGAGGTCGAGGAGGAAGATGGCCAGCCCGGGGCACACCCCTACACAGGTCCCGCACCCGGTACACCTCTCGAAGTCCAAGGAGGGGGGGTTGGTGATGGGGTCCCCCACGGCGATGGCCCCCACCGGGCACGCCTCCTCACAGGGGTTACAGGGGATCTCCTCCACGCACTCGATGACGGCGCAGGGGCCGCGCTCGAGGCGCTCCCGGGGCGGGACCCTCCCCGAGAGATCGCGGGCGGAAAGCACCCCCGTCTTGCGGAAGTCAGCCAACGGCGACCTCCTTCATCAACGAGAAAACCCTTTCCTTTCCGGCCCGGGGACGTTCCCCGAACGGGCCGAGCCGGAGCCTCTCCAGGGAACCGCGGACGCGCCTGATCTCCGCCTCGACCCTCGCTCCCCGCCGTGAAAGGAGCGACAGCGCCGCCAGCTCCCCCTCCAGCATCGCCGTGGACGCCTCGCCGATCCCGGCGCAATCCCCGGCCGCGTACACCCCGGCGACGGTGGTCTCCATGAGGGGGCCGAGCAGGGGGACCCTCCCTCCCAGCTCCGGGATGTAGGCCATCCGGGCCCCGGCCTGCTCCAGGAGCCGGGCGGAAGGCACGAGCCCCGTGGCGAGGCAGATGAGGTCCACCTCCAGTTCGCGCTCGGTGCCGGGGATGGGGGTGAAGTGCTCGTCTATCCCGGCGATCACCGCCCCCTCCACCGTTTCCTCCCCCAGGGCCCTGATGACGGTGTGGCGGGTGAGGATGGGGACCCCCAGGCGGCGGATCTTGGCGGCGTGGACGTGGTAGCCCCCGATCTCGGGCATCGCCTCCACCACCGCCGCCACCTCCACCCCGGCCTGGAGGAGCTGGTAGGCCACGATCAGCCCCACGTTCCCCGCCCCCACCATCAGCGCTCGCTTCCCCGGCAGCACCCCGTAGACGTTCATCAGGGTCTGTACCGCCCCGGCCCCGTAGACCCCGGGGAGGTGGTTGCCGGGGAAGAGGAGGAACCTCTCCTGGGCCCCGGTGGCGACAATGAGGTGCTCGGCCTGGAGGAGAAGGAGGTCCTCCCCCCGGGATACGGCCAGGATCTTTCTTCCCCCGTCGCGGTAAAGGCCCAGGACCCGCGCCCCCCGCAGGACCTCCGCCTCGGCCTCCGCCTCCTTCGCCAACTCCTCCGCGATGGAAAACCCCCGGGTGCCGGCCCTCTCGGCCCGGGACCCGAAGAACTTGTGGGTCTGTTTTATGAGCTGTCCCCCCAGATGGGGGTTTTCGTCGAGGACGAGGGGCACGACCCCGTGGCGGATGAGGGTCCTGGCCGCCGAGAGCCCCGCGGGGCCGGCCCCCACCACCGCGGCCTCCACGGAGCGCTCCCCCACCTCGCGGGGCCGGGATTCGAACCCGGGGTTCAGCTTCCCCGGACCCCGCTGGGACTCCACGCGCATCCCCTCCCTGACCGGGGTGATGCAGGTGCGCACGTTTGGGATCCCGTCCACGGTCATGAGGCACGAGGAGCATTTTCCGATGGCGCAGAATAGGCCCCGGGGCGCCCCGGACCTGGTGCGGGACAGGATCCGCACCCCGGCGGCGTGGAGGGCCGCGGCGATGGTCTCCCCCTCGAACGCGCGGATGGGGCGCCCGTCGAAGGTGAAGGTGATCCTCCTTCCGCGCGCGAACGCCAAAATGGGATGGTGCTCGATTCTCAT
>DQVA01000088.1 GCA_015661965.1 Candidatus Bipolaricaulota bacterium | reverse complement strand
GCACAGCTCATAGAGGTCGACCCGGCGGTCGGAGAACAGGTGGTTAAACGGGGTGATCTGCTTATCCGTGGCCTCCCCGAGTTCGACCTCCACCGTCACCGCCTCCTCCACATCCTCGCCGGAGCTCGCCAGCACCTCCCCCCGGGGGGACACGATCTGGGACTGCCCCGTGAACTTGAGCACCTCGTCGCCGCGGCGCTCCTCCCCCACCCGGTTGGCGGTCACGGTGAACACCCGGTTCTCCAGGGCCCTGACCCTCATGGTGAGCTGGGCCAGCCCGGGCAGGACGAGGTTCGCCGGGTGGGCGATGAGCTGGGCACCTTTGAGGGCCAGGGTGCGGGCCGCCTCGGGGAACAGGTGGTCGAAGCACACCAGCAACCCCACCTTCCCTCCCCCTACCTCCGCCACCTGAAACCCGGTATCGCCGGGCAGGAAGTGCTCCTTCTCCCGGTGGAACAGGTGCGCCTTGCGATAAAGGAGGAGAAGCCCCTCGGGCCCCACCAGCACGGCGGAGTTGTACACCCCTTGCCGCGTGAGTTCAGCGAGGCCGGCCGCGAAATAGCAGTCCCGCTCCCTGGCCCACGCGAGGAGCGCCCGGGTGGTGGGTCCTGTGGGCACTGGCTCAGCGAGCCTTTGCGCTTCGGCCCGGGAGATGAACTGGTACCCAGTGGAGAAGAGCTCGGGCAGCACCCACAAGTCCGCCCGCTTGTCCCCCAGCAGCTCCCGGGCCCGCCGGAGGTTTCCCTCTACCTCTCCGAATTGGGGGCAAAACTGCAGATACCCGATGCGCATGCCCCACTATAACCCGCCCTCAAGGTGCTCGCTAAAATGGGTCCGGGTGACGCAGGCATGGAACGCGTGGAGGCGGAGATCGAGGGGACGCGGTTAGTGCTGGTGCAGGGGGACATCACCCGGCAGGATGTGGGTGCGATCGTGAACGCGGCCAACCCCCAGCTCACCCCGGGGGGCGGGGTGTCAGGGGCCATCCACCGTGCCGGCGGGCCGGAGGTGACCCAGGCCGCGGCGGCCATCCACAAGGGGCGAGGCCGGCTCGCCACCGGCGAGGCGGTTATCACTACCGCTGGGAAGCTGCCCGCCAACTGGGTGATTCACACGGTGGGGCCGGTGTGGCACGGTGGGGAGGAGGGGGAGCCGGAGCTCCTCGCCAGGACCTATCGCGCATGCCTGGAGCTCGCGGTGTCCCGGGGGATAAAGAGCATCGCCTTCCCCAGCATCTCCACCGGGGTGTACGGCTACCCGGTGCAGGAGGCGGCCCGGGTGGCCCTCCGGGCCATCCGCGACTTCCTGCGCGCCCATCCCGGGGAGCTAGCTGAGGTGCGGATGGTCCTCTTTTCCCCAGCGGATTTCGCCGCCTATCGGCGGGCCTGGGAGGAGCTCTCAGGGTAGATGTTGCGGCAAGTGCTGGAGGCGCTGGAGCTATTGGAGGATCCCCGGGTAGACGGGGCCATGGTGCAGGGTTGGCTGGCGGGAAAGGGTACGGCCGCGCTCCAGGTCACCCGGCTGGAGGGGGAGGGAGGGCACACGGACGCCCTGACCATCTGGGTGAAGGGCGTCGGGGGAGGCGCTACCCTGGGGATCATCGGCCAGCTGGGCGGGGTGGGGGCTCGTCCGCAGCGGCTGGGGCTGGTGTCCGACGCCGATGGGGCCATCGTGGCCTTGGCCTGTGCCGCTAAGCTCCTGGAGATGCGGCGGAAAGGGGACCGGCTCCCCGGCGACGTGGTCATCACCACCCACATCTGCCCCCAGGCCCCCCTCCTTCCCCACGCGCCTGTCCCGTTCATGGGGAGCCCGGTAGGCCTCCCCACACTGCTCCGAGAGCTGGTGGCCCCTGAGATGGAAGCTATCCTATCGGTGGACACCACCAAGGGGAACTGGGTGCTCAATCGGATCGGCTTTGCCATCACCCCCACCGTGAAGGAGGGCTACATCCTGCGGGTGAGCGAGGATTTGCTTGCCATCATGCGCCATGTGACCAATGGGCCCCCACAGGTGCTGCCCATCACCACCCAGGACATCACCCCTTACGGCAACGGGCTTTATCACATAAACAGCATCATGCAGCCGGCTACGGTCACCGCCGCCCCGGTGGTGGGGGTGGCCACCACCTCAGCGGTGCCAGTTCCGGGCCCGGCCACCGGGGCCAACCAGCCCTTTGCCTTGGAAAGGGCGGCCCGGTTCTGCCTGGAGGTGGCGGTGGCGTTTACCCGGGGGGAGTGCCGGTTTTACGATCCCGAGGAGTTCGCGAGGCTCCTCGCCCTGTACGGCTCAATGCGCCACCTGCAGGCCCCGGACTAGGTTCGCCGCACTACCTTCACCCCTCGTACCGGTCGTGGCGGACGAGCTCGGCGAGCTCCACCCGCTCGGAGGTGGCCTCGTAGGCCGGCACCCCCAGGGGGAGCAGGGCGATCACATGCATCTCCCGGGGCACCCCCAGCAGGCGTTTCACCTGGGACTCCAGCGAGCGCCTCCCCCCACCGGCCTCATAAATCCCCGCCCAGTATGTGGCCAGCCCCAAGGAGTGGGCGGCCAATGACATATTTTGGGCGGCCACCGCCCCCGCCTCCACGAAATGCCGCGGATCCCGCCACGGGTCCACCACCACCGCGATCACCAGCGGCGCCTCCCCGATCCCCTTGCCGGAGATGGCCACCTTCCCTCGCCGGGCGAGGGCGATCCGGTCCACCAGCTCCCCCAGCCCTGCCTTGAGCTTCTCGTCGCGGACCACGATGAAGGTCCAGGGCTGAGAATTGGCGTAGGATGGAGCCCAGCGGCCCGCCTCCAGGACCTGCTCCAGCTTCTCCTCCGGCACCGGCACCGGCTTGAACCGGAGTACGCTCCTCCGTTCCCTGATCGCTCTCAATACCTCGTTCTCCATGCTCACATCCTTTCCGCCGCCCCTCCGGACGGCGTCTCCCCCGGAGGTTCGATCCCCTGACCGTAGCGGCCCCAGAAGGCAACCTCGGAGAGGGGCTTCCTGTCGCGGGGTGAGGACTCAAGTGCCCGATGTTTCTCGGAGAGCCCCGCCCCGGGCCCGGGCCAGCCCACCACCACCAAGGTGATCAACACGTGATCCTCCGGGATGCCCAGGGCCGCCTTGGCCTTCACCGGATCGTAGCCGGCGATGGGATGGGCTATGAGGCCGAGCTGGGTTGCCTGCAACATCAGGAACCCCACCGCCATCCCGCAGCCCAGCAGGAAGTAGTCCCTACCGTCGCTCAATCGGCAATCCAATTCCGGCTTGGAGGCCACCGCGATCATGGCCGGGGCCCGTTTGGCCCAGTAGTTGCCGCCGGCCAGGGCCTCCTTCAGCCCCTCCAGCGCCTCCCCGGTGGCCACCACCAGCCGCCATGGCTGATTGTTGAAACAGGAGGGCGCCAGGTGCGCCGCCTGCACCAGCCCGACCAAGAGCCCCTCCGGGACCGGGCGGTCGGCCAGGGCGCGCCTGGCCCGCCGGGCCACGATCAACGGGTTCGTCGCCAGGTCCGCCTCGTAAAGCGTCCGCAGGATAGAGAGGACCTCCTCGGCGTGGCCGCCCACCCTCACCTTGGGCCAGGCGTGGCGCAGCACCCCAGCCCGGTCGATGAGGAACGTGGACCGCCGAACGCCCCCGCCTTCTTTAACGGCGCCGAACGCCCGGTGTGCCTCCCCCTCGGGGTCGGACAGCATGGCCACCGCGAGCCCGTGCCGCTCCACGAATCGGGCCTGGACCTCCGGCTGGTCCCGGGATACCCCCACCACTTGGGCGTCCAACCGCTGAAACTCCGGGAGCAGGGCGGAGAACTCCTGGGCTTCCCGGGTGCAGCCGGGGGTGTTGGCCTTGGGGTAGAAGTACAGGACCAGGTACCG
>DQVA01000211.1 GCA_015661965.1 Candidatus Bipolaricaulota bacterium | reverse complement strand
TCCACCAGCCATCGGTTTGCCTCCACCGGGGACAGCTTGAAGTTGGTGGGGCAGGAGGCCACGATCTCCACCAGGGAGAAGCCCTTCCCTTCCAACTGGTTGCGGAACGCCCGCAGGATCGCTTTCTTGGCCAGTTGGATGTGCCGGGCGTCGTATACCGTCTGGCGGGTGATGTAGACAGGGCCATCGAGCTGGGCCAGCATCTCCGAGATCTTCAATGGGTAGCCGGTGAGCTTCACGTCCCGTCCCTCGGGGCAGGTCACCGTTCTTTGGCCGGGCAGGGTGGTGGGGGCCATCTCCCCCCCGGTCATCCCGTAGATCTGGTTGTTCACGAAGATGACGGTGAAGTTCTCCCCCCGGTTGGCGGCGTGCACCGTCTCCGCGGTGCCTATGGCGGCCAGGTCTCCATCCCCTTGGTAGGAGAAAACGACGAGGTCGGGGTTAGCCCGCTTGAGTCCGGTGGCCACGGCGCAGGCCCGCCCGTGGGCCGCCTGGACGAAGTCCACGTTGTAGAACCGGAACAAAAACACGGCACAGCCCACCGGGGCGATCCCCACGGTTCGCTCTTGGATCCCCAGCTCGTCGATGGCCTCGGCGATGAGCCGGCCGATGATGCCATGGTGGCAGCCGGGGCAGTAGGTGAACTTGGCGTCTGATAGCGACCTCGGCCGGGAGAACACCTTCACATAGCCTTCCGGGATTTGGGTGCTAACTTGAGGCATGCTTTTTCACCTCGCTCAAGATCTCCCTGGGGGTGGGGACTACCCCGCCCAGCTCGCCGTAGAGCGGGGTCTTCGCCCGCCCCTCCACCGCCAGCCGCACGTCCTCCCACATCTGGCCGGCGGAAAGCTCCACGGTGAGCACGGTGGGGATACGCTCGGCCAGCCTCCGGATGGGTCCGTAGGGGAACGGCCACAGGCTGATGGGCCGGAGGAGCCCGGCCTTGATCCCCTCCTCCCGGGCCAGGCGCACCACCGTCTTGGCGATCCGGCCCATGGTGCCGTAGGCCACCAGCAGGAGCTCGGCGTCCTCCGTGTTCACCTCTTCCCAGCGGACCTCGTTCTTTTCGATCTCGCGGTAGGTCTCCTGGAGGACTAGGTTCATCTCCTTGAGCTTTTGTGGCTCCAGGTCGAAGGAGAGGACGACGTTAGGGGGGCGGCCCTTGGCCCCGGTGAGGGCCCAGGGCTTCTCCGGGACGCTTGATTCGTCCACCGGCGCGGGCAGCTCCACCGGCTCCATCATCTGGCCTAGCATCCCGTCGGCCAGGATCATGGTCGGCACCCGGTATCTATCTGCCAGGTCGAAGGCCAGCATCACCAGCTGGGCCGCCTCGGGCACGGTGGAGGGGGCGAGGACGATGAGGTGGTAATCGCCATGGCCGCCGCCTTTGGTGGCCTGGAAGTAGTCCCCTTGGGCGGGGGCGATGTTCCCCAGCCCCGGCCCCCCCCGCATCATGTTCACGATCACCGCCGGCAGGCGTGAGCCCGCCAGGTAAGAGATGCCCTCTTGTTTGAGGCTGATCCCGGGGGAGGAGGAGGAGGTCATGGTCCTCACCCCGGCGGCGGCCGCCCCATACACCATGTTGATGGCCGCCACCTCGGACTCCGCCTGCAGGAACACCCCGCCCCTTTTGGGGAGCTCCCGTGCCATGTACTCCACCAGTTCCCCTTGGGGGGTGATGGGATAGCAGAAATAACATTTGAGGCCGGCCCGGATGGCGGCCTCGGCGATGGCCTCGTTGCCCCGCATCAGCACCCGACTCATGCCGCCTCCTTGGCCCCTTGGGGCTGCAACCGGTACACCTCGATGGCCACGTCCGGGCACACCTGGGCGCAGATGGCACAGCCGGTGCATTTTTCGGGCCGCACCATGGCGGCCACGTTGTACCCGGAGCTGTTGTACTCGTCGGAGAACCCCAACACCCCAAACGGGCAGGATTCGATGCACAGGCCACAGCCCTTACACCGCTCTTTGTCGATCACCACCAGACCCTTGGGCATCTCCCCTCCTTGGGCCTTTTCCCGCCCTGTAGGGCGGCTATTCGGTGTAGAAATGTTGGGACAAGCGTTTGGCGCGCCGGCGGCGGAGTCGGGCCAGTGAGGCCTCGGCCTCCTCCAGCCAACGGACCAACCGCCACTCGATGCGCTCCTCCGGCCCGCGTTCCTCCGGCAGGTTCAGGGCCCGGCCGGCGAGCACAGAACGCATCTGCACCACCTCCCTGTGGTACTCCAAGGCCTCCCGATCCCG
>DQVA01000119.1 GCA_015661965.1 Candidatus Bipolaricaulota bacterium | reverse complement strand
GCGGGTGCCGCGTCGCAGTGGCCAGGGGAACGTGAACGCCCCCCGCCCCCCGGGGGGGAGGAGCACCGGCACCCGCAGGGCCCGCTGGGCCACCCCCCGCCACGGGGAGCCGATCTCCGCTTCCACCGTTAGGGTGCCAGCAAGCGGCCCCGCGCCCAGGTTCACCACCGTTACCCACAGCGGGTTCACCCGCTCCAGCACCGGCACCCCGCCCCAGCCCAGGGTGGCCTCCATCCTCACCTGCCCCAGACAGGACAGGGACAGCACCATGACCAGCGCGAACACCATCCCCGCCATGGTACCACTCCCCCGCTGGGGGCGCGGCCGCTTATAGCTTACGGGTCACTGATTCACGGTCATTGGGGGAGGCCGTTCACCGCCTCCAAGGCATCGGCGGACAGGACATCGGCGTAAACCTGGGTGGTGCGGATGGACGCGTGCCCGAGCTGTTTCTGGACCAGCCGCAGGTTGTAGCGGGAGGCCTTGTACAGCATGGAGGCGTAGGTGTGACGGCAGGAGTGGATGGTGAACCTCTGTGGCAGGCCGGCGAGGCGCGCGTAGCGCTTGAACATATGGTACACGGCCTGCCTGGTGAGGGCCCCGCCCCGGGGGGAGGGGAACAGCAACGCCTCCGGGTGGGTGGGCTCCCCCACCGCCCGCTTCCAGTCCAGGTACTCGGAGAGGTGTTCCCGCAGGGCCTGGCCGATGTCCACGCCGCGTTTTTTGCCGCCCTTGCCGCAGCGCACGATGATGGCCGCATGCCCCGGGTCCAGGATCAGGTCCCCCACCCGCAGGGCGAGGATCTCCGACACCCTGAGCCCGGCGTCCAGCGCCACGTGCAGGATGGCCCAGTCCCGCACCGGCCCCTTCTTGCCCGTCTTCACCGCCTCGGCGGCGGCCCGCCTGAGCACGCCTTTGAGGCGTCGCACCTGCTCCGGGGTCATGAAGTCCTCCCGCGTGAGTTGCAGGGGCATGTTTCCTCCTCAGCTGCGTTTAACTTTGGATGCGCCCTTTTTTACAAAAGATCACCCCTGCGCGGAAAGACAGATGGGATCGCGATCAAGGACATCGGCGATTTAACAAAAGGGCGCTTTTGTTAAATCCCCGGCCCGGATGGCGGCCCCCCCGCCAGGGCGAAAGTGGGCCGCTCAGTCGATGGAGTAGCGCTCGATGATCTTCTTCTCCTCCCCCTCGATCTCCGCCGCCACCTCGATGTAGTCCTTGAGCCCGGACCGGTTCAGCTTCTCCTTGAGCAGGTTATCCAACTGGAAGATGCCGGCGGAGTTGGACATCCTGATGAATATCAGGACCGGTTTCTCCTTGCCGGGCTTGATCTCCACCTTTTCGATGGCCAGGGCGGACACGGAGTGGATGGTGGGCTCCCCCACCCGGAACGGGATGCGGGCCCGCCCCTTCTCCATGTCCAGGGCATCGGCCACCTTGATGATCCCCGCCTCCACCGTGAGGGGCTGGGCGTCGCGGCGGTGGGCGTAGATGGCGTGCAGGGTCTCCGCCAGGATCACGGTGCGGGCCGGCTCCTCGTACAGGCCGGCGATGAGCTCCTCGATCAGGGGCGGGGCCAGGATCAACGACAGCAGCTCGTGCTCCTGCCGGTGGACGGCATGGCCGATGTCGTGCAGGGCCGCGGCCAAGGTGACCACCACCTCCGCCTCCTGCGGCGCCAGGCCGTGATCCACCACCCCGGGCTGCACCCCGGCCGCCATGAGGAGCCGCAGCAGCCGCAGGGCCAGCCGGGTGACGATGCGCACGTGGGTGGGGCCGTGGTCGTTGATGTGCATGCGGTTGATGACGGTGATGTTGGAGGCCGTCCACAGGGCCCTGAGCCGGGCCGAGCTGCGGATGCGCTCCTGCACCCGGGCCAGTTTGGTGGGGGAAGCCGGTTTCCCTTTGGTGGCCATGGGCCTATTGTGCCTCGGGGCGGCGCAGCCACCAGGGCGCCTCCCCCCCGCCCCGGCGGGCCTCCAGGGCGGTCACCCGCTGCTCCAGGGCCCGCACCTGGGCCGCCAGGTGCTCCACCAACGCCCGCCAGCCCGCCTCGTCCTGTCTTTCCTGGTTTTGTCCGGATTCATCCAGAACCCCGACAAAGCTTTCCTCCTTCTGTTCGAACTCGTACCTTAGAATGTTAGACGCTTCCCTCAGGGTATGTCCGGTTTCACACAAAGCCTGGAGGGAGCGGAGCAGGGCCAGGCCCTGGTCGGTGACGAGGATCTGGTTGTTGGGCCCGCGCCGGATGTCCGCGGCCAGGAGGTCCCGGATGGCCTCGATCCGGTTGCGCACCTGGTTCTCGGTGGAAAGGCCTAGTATCTTGACGAGCTCCGGTATCGTGTACAAGGCTCTCGCCCCCTTTCATCCGGTTTTGTACGAGCTTATCACCGGGGCGGGGGGAGGGCAAGTGGCAGCGGGATGGCGAGGGGGATACGCTAGGTGGGATG
>DQVA01000237.1 GCA_015661965.1 Candidatus Bipolaricaulota bacterium | reverse complement strand
CTGCTCAGCTAGTCTAGACTGGTTCGGTTAATTCCGCATGTCCGCGCTGGGCTCTGCGTGAAATACAGGGGGGAACAAGGTAGTATTTGAGGATAGCATGCCCACCGGGAGGAGGTAACGTGAGCCAGGTCAAGGGTTTGCCGGAGGGGGCCAAGATCTACGAGCGTTCCGTGCGGGAAGTAAGCGGGGCGATCCTCGCATTGGTCAAATTGGCGGGGGAAAAGCGGCTGTTTTTGTCCCGTCCTCTCCCCGGGTTTCCCGAGCTGGAGGAGGCGGGCGCCGGATATCTCGCGCCCCTGACCTTCCCCACCGCCCAGGCCTTGACAAGGCACTTCCCGGAGCTCCGGCCGCGGGGGCTTCCACCCGGCCCCAGCTTCGGGTTCGGAGATCGCATCGGCCTTGCTACCCCCGGACACCTGCGGGCCTTGGCCGGAGCTAGGGTGTTCCCGGTGCTCGCCCAACAGTCGGTCCGGGAGAACACCCGTACCGGCCGCAACTTCCAGGATGTGCTGGCTTCCGCGATCTTCGGAGCGTTCCAAGAGGGCTACCGGGGGGGGTTCGGGGCGGACGCCGACCACCTGAAGAGCGTGGAGGCAGCCGTGACCGCCGCCTCGTTGGGCTACTCCATGTTCACCTGTGACCCCTCCCACTTGTTGCGGTCGGTAGAGCGGTTGCCCGAGGACGAACTTGTGGCCCGCTTTCACGCTCTCCCCCAGGCGGAGGAACTCGCCCAGACCTATGTCGGCAAGAACATCCCCATCAAAGGCCTGGGGAGGATTCGCTTCTCCGAACGGGATTTGGCAGCGGCCGCGGTCAAGTACCTGCCGGCAGTGGAATTCGCCGCCCACATGTATGCCGCCCTCAAGGAGAAGCTCCCCGCCGGGTTCGATTTCGAGCTCTCCCTGGACGAAGCGGATACCCCTACCTCCCCTATGGAACACTACTTCGTGGTGCGGGAGCTGCAATCCCGAGAAGTGGAACTCGCCAGTCTGGCCCCCCGGTTTGGCGGGGTCCTGGAGAAGGCGGTGGACTACCGGGGCAGCCTGGAGGTGTTCCGCCGGGATCTGCGGGCACATATAGCCCTCGCCAAGATCCTGGGGGGATACCGGATCAGCCTCCACTCCGGCTCTGACAAGTTCAGCCTATATCCCGTGCTCGCCCGGGAGGGGGAGGGGATGTGGCACGTGAAGACCGCCGGCACCAGTTACCTGGTGGCATTGGAGGTGGCCGCCCGGTTCGCCCCGGGGTTGTTCCGGGAGATCATGCGGTTGTCGTGCGAGCGGTTCGAGGAGGACCGGGCCACCTATCATCTTTCCACGGATCTATCCCGAATCCCGGAGTTGGACAGCCTTTCCGATGAGGAACTTCCGCAGCTTCTTGAGCAGGAGGACTCGCGGCAGGTGCTGCACGTGGCGTTCGGCTCCATCCTCTCCGGGCGCTTGGGCGAGGAGCTCCGGCGAGTGCTGATTCAACACGAAGAGGAATACGCCGAGGCGTTGGCCCAGCATCTCGGGCGGCACCTGATCGAGTTGGAGGTGAAGGGGAATGGGTGAACTAGCGGGAAAGGTGGCGGTGATAACCGGCGGGGGCGGGGTGTTGTGTTCCGCCATCGCCGAGGGCCTGGCCAGGGAAGGGGTGCTGGCAGTGGTCCTGGACTTGGCGGAGGATAAAGCCCAAGGGGCTTTGGAACGGGTAAGAAAGGCCGGGGGCGACGGGTTGGCGATAAAGGCGAACGTTCTTTCCCGCGATGACCTGCAGGCCGCTTTGGATAAGACCCTTTCCACCTATGGCCGGGTGGATTTCCTGATCAACGGGGCCGGGGGGAACCACCCCCGGGCCACCACTTCCCCAGAGGTCCCGTTCTTCGAACTCCCGGAGGAGGCCTTGCGGTTCGTGTTCGACCTCAACTTCATGGGCACCCTTTTGGCCTGTCAAGTGTTCGGAGGGGCCATGGCCGAACGGGAGGAAGGGGTGATCTTGAATGTCGCCTCCATGGCGGCCATTCGCCCTTTGACCCGGATTCCGGCTTATTCGGCGGCCAAGGCAGCGGTGATCAACTTCACCCAATGGCTGGCGGTGCACATGGCCCAGGAGTATTCCCCCCGGATCCGGGTGGTGGCCATCGCCCCGGGGTTCTTCCTCACCGAGCAGAACCGGTTCTTGCTCCAGGATGAGCAGGGGGAACTCACCCCCAGGGGGAGGCAGATCATCGACCACACCCCCATGGGCAGGTTCGGGACCCCGGCGGACCTGGTGGGGGCGGTGCGCTGGCTCCTGTCGCCTGCCGCCTCGTTCGTCACCGGGGTGGTCATCCCCATCGACGGTGGCTTCTCCGCCTATTCCGGGGTGTGAGGGCCGCGAGGTCCGGGCTGTCCCGGGAAACCTGCCGTGCGGCAGGACCCGGCCGGAAAGGGCCCCCGGGAGCTTCCCCTCGCAAAGTGGCTTCCTTTTCCTTTGTGGTGCGCTCTGCCTGG
>DQVA01000018.1 GCA_015661965.1 Candidatus Bipolaricaulota bacterium | reverse complement strand
GTGGATCTTGTAGCCCACTGTGGGGGGACCAGCAAGGGCGAATACCTCCACACCTTGACCGCGGTGGACATCGACACCCGCTGGTGTGAGCTTTCCGTGCTTTCCAATCGGGGGCAACAGGCAGTGAAGGAGACGATAGAAGGGATGAGAAAAAGGCTTCCGTTTCCGCTTCTGGAGATCCACTCGGACAACGATCGTGGACAAAAGAACTGGTCGGCGATGCGGAAACTAGGAGGATAAGGCCAAGCTGCGGGAGCTTTACCGAACCCTGAATCCGGTAGAGCTTCAGCGCAGGGTTCACAAGAACTTGTAACGGTTAAGGAGGACGGGGAACCGTGATCACGAGGCAACGGCTACCCCCTCGGCAACCGTTAATTCTGAGGCACTACGGGAGTGATCGACCGTGGGGCACGCGGGGAAGGCCGGAGAGGCGGATAGCTCCCCTTGCCAAGCCCGGCCCGGGATCAGCGTTCCGGCTCCGCTGGCCTGGGGCGGCGGCGCTTGGGGGAGAACAGCGTCGCCAGGGCGAAGGCGCAGGCGGCCACCAGGGCCACGGCCGCCCCCAGGGGGAGGTCCAGCGACCAGGAGGCGGCGAACCCCCCCAGGGCGGACAGGGCTCCGAACACCGGTGCCAAAAGGAGCAGCTTCTTCATGTTGTAGACGAGCTGGCTGGCCGCCGAGGCGGGCAGCAGCAACAGCGAGTAGATCAGGATCCCCCCCACCAGCTTGAGGCATACCGCCACCGCCGCCGCGATCAGAAACAGGATCAGCCACAGATACGGGCGGGCCGGGACTCCCGCCTCTTCCGCCAGACGCCGGTCCAGGAGCACCGACAGCACCTCCCGTCGGAACAGGACGATGAGCCCACCGCCACCGACCAGCACCCCGGAAAGCAAGGCCACGTCACGCCAACCCACTCCCAGTAGGCTCCCCCACAGCAAGGCTAGGGCCGGGGAGCCAAACGCCTCCCCGGGGGCCAGGGCCAGGAACACGAACCCCAGCGCCATGGCAATGGGGAAGGAGACACCCAGCACCACCTCGGCCGGAAGCCGGGTGAACTCCGAGACCGGCCCCAGCAGGGCTGCCACCCCCAGGGCGAACAGGAGCGATAACAACAGGGGCGGCAGCGGCACCAAAAGCCCCAACGCCGCCCCGGCGAAGGCGGCATGGGCCATGGCGAACCCCACCGACGAGAGCTGCAGCCTCAGGGCACACACCCCGAGGAGCCCGGACAGCGCCCCGGCCAGGGCGCTCCCCACCAGGGCCGGCAGGATCAGGCCCCACACGGCAACGCCTCACCCCAGAGGTCGTGGATCCGCTGCGGCACCTGCCGGAGCTCCCGCAGCCGTCCCCCCCTTACCAAAAACGCCCGGTCCGCGTGGGAAAGGAGGATGTCCTCGTGGAGCACGGCCAACACCGTCATCCCCCCATCCCGCAGCCGCAGCACCGCCCGGGCTAGGTCCTCCCTGGCCTTTGGGTCCAGGGAGGCAAACGGCTCATCCAGGAGCAACACCTTCGCCCCCTTGGCGAACGCCCGCGCCAATAGCGCCTTACGCTGCTGGCCACCGGAGAGATGGCCGATGGGCCAGCCCGCCTTCTCCGCCAACCCGAACGCCTCTAGCGCCGAGTGCGCCAGCTCCACCTCCCGCCGCGGCAGCCGC
>DQVA01000287.1 GCA_015661965.1 Candidatus Bipolaricaulota bacterium | reverse complement strand
TTCTGCCCCAGGTTGTGGGAGGTCCCCATCTGCAACGCCCGCCGGTCGCCCATCATCCCCTCGATGGTGTAGCTGCACACCGCCCCGGGGAACTTCTCCGATTCGGACTTCCGCCCCTTGATCACCGGGATGGCGGCCTCGGTTTCGGCGAAGTCTGCGTACACATCAAGCATCCGCAGCGCCTCCTCCTCCGCCTCCTCGGAGGTGGCGTGGGCGGTGTGTCCCTCCTGCCACAGGAACTCGGTGGTGCGCAGAAACAGCCGGGGCCGCATCTCCCAGCGCACCACGTTCGCCCACTGGTTGATGAGCAGGGGCAGGTCCCGATAGGAGTTGATCCACTTGGCATAGAGGTGGCCGATGATGGTCTCCGAGGTGGGCCGCACCACCAGCGGCTCCTCCAGCTTCTCCCCGCCCCCGTGGGTGACCACCGCCAGCTGAGGCGAGAAGCCCTCGATGTGCTCCGACTCCTTCTGGATGAAGGAGTAGGGGATGAACAGCGGGAAATAGGCGTTCTGGTGCCCGGTCTCCTTGAACCGGCGGTCCAGGGCGGACTGGATGTTCTCCCACAGGGCGTAACCATAGGGGCGGATGACCATGCACCCCCGCACCGGGGTATAGTCAGCGAGCTCGGCCCGCCGGACGATCTCGTTGTACCACTGGGCGAAGTCCTGACTGCGGGGCGTTATCGCGTCTGCCATTTGGTGTATACCTCCTTTTCCCGCTGCTTTCCGGCCAATGTTACCGCACAGAAGTTTACCGCTCTCCGGGGAGGGGGCTGACTGGCCCTGCCATCCCCGGGGTCAGGTCGAACACATATCGCCGTCCCCGGTAGCGGATGGAAAACCTAAGGCGTTTCCAATGTCCCGGCAGCCGTGGCCGGGCTACCGGCCCGGTGGGGGTGAGCCGCAGCCCGGCAAACCCGAACACCACCGCCTGCCACACCCCCCCGGCCGAGGCGGCGTGGACCCCCTCGGCCGTGTTCCCCCGCAGGTCCTCCAGGTCCACCAGGGCCGCCCGCAGGAAATGCCGGTAGGCTACCTCTATCTCCCCCAGCTCACAGGCCAGGGCGGCGTGGATGGGCGGCCCCAGGGAGGAGCCGAACTCGTGGTCGGTGCGGGGTTCGTAGTAGTCCCAGTTGGCCCGCACCGTGCGCTCGTCATACCGGTCCCGCAGGAGGTAGAGGAGCATGAGCACATCCGGCTGTTTCAACACCTGGGCCTGTTGCACCCCTTCCCGCCCCAGGAGCGCCTGTAGCGACCGGGTGCGGGGCGCCAGTTCCGCCAGGTTCACCTCCTCGAGCTGAAAAAAGCCCTCGAACTGCTCGATGAGCCCGGAGGCGGGGTCCTGGGGGACGTACATACGCCGGGCCACTTCCCGCCAGCGGGCGAGCTCCTCCCCCGTCAGCCCCAGCTCCCTCTCCAGTCCCTCAGCTTTCTCGGGGTGGGAGTGCCGCAGCCAGTCCAGCGCATCCAGGGCGACCTCGATGTTCCAGCGGGCCATGGCGTTAGTGAACGCATTGTTGTCCACCCGTTCGTGGTACTCGTCCGGGCCCATCACCCCCCGGATCTCATAGCGCTCTTTAGCGGGATCATACCGGGCGATGCTGGCCCAGAAGGCGGCGGTGGCAAGGAGGATCTCCGCCCCCTGGTCGCACATGAACCCAGCGTCGCCACTGGCCTGCCAGTAGGACCACACCGCGTAGGCTACGTCCGCCGAGATGTGTTGCTCCAGCTCCCCACATAGGATGGGAATGGGCTCACCGGATGCCGCCGGTACCCACCTGGGGGTGACCTCCCGCCCATCGTCCGCCGACTCCCACGCATAGCGGGCCCCAGCGTAGCCCCTTTCGCGGGCGTTCTCCCGCGCCCCGGGCAGGGTGTGGTGGCGATAGAGAAGGAGGTTCCTGGCCACCTCGGGCAGGGTGAGGGCGAAGAAGGGGAGCATGAACACGTCCGTGTCCCAGAACACGTGCCCCCGGTAGCCGAAGCCGGTCAGGGCCTTGGCCGGAATGCTGGCCCGATCGGTGTGATAGGGGGCGGCGATGAGCAGCTGGTACAGGTTGAACCTGACCGCCCGCTGGGCGAGTTCGTCCCCGGCGATCTCCACGTCGCACCGGGCCCATAGGCGGCCCCAGGCCGCCCGGTGCTCCGAAAGGAGCTCGGCGACACCTTTCTCCCCCGCCCCCGCGAGCTGGGCCCGGGAACAGGGCAGGGGAGCGGACGTCTCCAGGGAGGTGGCGTAAGCCACGAACTTGGCCACCTGGAGCGTCTCCCCCGGGGAGAGCCGGACGGTAAGGGAGAGCCCTGGACAGGGCCCGGACCAGGCCTGCACCTCCACCCGCTCCTCCGGGACCCCATGGATCCGGACCCCCAAGGAGGCCGCCAGCTCTATCCCGGAGCGCCGGGTGCGGAGGAGGAGGTGCACCTGCCGTCCTTCGGCGTCGCTTGCCAGGACCTCCCAGTGGTTGAGTGGCACTTCCGGCAGCGGGGGGAGCCCTGGGTTGCCCGGGGCCGCCTCGAGCGGAACCTCCAGCCTCACCTGAACCTCCTCGGTTAGAGGGGTGACCGCGTAGGACTGCAGGCACAGGTGGGGCTCGGCCAGGGAGGCAAACCGCATGGTTTGGATCTCCACCTGTTGGCCGCGGGGCGTCCTCCAGCGCACCCGACGGCGGAGGACCCCGTCCCGCAGGTCCAGGGTCCTCCCTTCGGTTAGCACCCGCCCGGAGCCAGGGGAGAACCGTTCCCCTTCCACTTCCAGCTCAACCCTGGTCCAGTCCGGGCAATTGGCGAGCTCCGTGAAGTAAATGGGGACCGGGTCGTATACCCCGTTGATCAAAGTGGCCCGGAGCTCCCCTGGGTGCTTTTCCTCGTAGGTACCGCGGGTGGAAAGATATCCGTTCCCCACCGCGAGCACTGTCTCCCTGGCCTGGGGGGAAAGCTCGTCCCCTGCCTCCACCAACCAGGTGGAGATCCCTTCGGTCGCCTCGGCCAGGGCGCGGAGCAGCCCTTGCCGGGTGAGGCCGGCGAGGCCGGGCAGGACGAGGTCGGGGCGCACCCCGGAAAACAGCTTCTCTTCCCCTATTGCCAGGCTGTGCATCCCCGCGAGCTCCGCCGCCAGGACGCCGGCCGGGGCGTCCTCGATGACCAGGCATTGGGAAGGGGGGATCCCAAGGGCCCTGGCCGCGTACAGGAAAAGATCCGGGGCGGGCTTGCTTTCGGCCCCGGAATGGCCGTCCACGATGGCATCGAATTCGGCCAGGATCCCGAGGCGTGCGAGGACCGTCTTGCCGTTGCGGGACCCGGTGGCCACCCCCACCTTCACCCGGTTCCCCTTGAGATCGGCCACCAGTTCCGCCACCCCGGGGAGGAGGTCCTGTGGCCCCAGGCCCTCGATGAGCTCCCGATAATAGGCGTCCTTGCGATCGGCCAGTTCCCGGGCCTGGGGTTGATAGGTGGGCCAGGCGTCCCCGAGCACGATCCTCAGGGCCTCCATCCTGGAGATCCCCCGCACCCGATCCTTGAGGTCCGGCGGGCAGGCGATCCCGAGCTCCTCCGCCAGGCGCCTCCAGGCGAGGAAATGGTGCTGGGCGGTATCGACGATCACCCCATCCAAGTCGAAGATCACAGCCCTGATGTCCATCCTTTCCCTCCTGGCTGTAACCGGTTTCTAAAAAGCTTATAATGTGCCCCTGTGAAAAGCAAACTCACCATCCAGGAGATCGCCCGCCTGGCCGGAGTATCCAAGGCCACCGTATCCCGGGTGCTGAACGGCCGCCCCGGGGTCAGCCCCGCCACCCGCCGCAAGGTGGAGGAGGTGATCTCCCGCTACTCCTACACCCCGAACGTGGTGGCCCGGGGGCTGAGCCTGAAGAAAACCGGAAGCATCGGGCTGGTCGTGGCCCACACCGCCGAAAGGCTCTCCTCTCACCTCTTCTTCATCGAGTTCCTCCGGGGGATAAACGAGGTCCTGGATGAGCGGGGGTTCAGATTGGTGCTGGCCACGGCGGAGTCCGAGGACAGATACGAGACCTCCTGTCGGGCCATGGCCCAAGGGGGGATGGTGGACGGGGCGGTGGTGCTGGGGGTGCGGCGGAATGACAAGCGCCTGCGGCACTTCCTGGCTGCCGGCATCCCCCTGGTGAC
>DQVA01000071.1 GCA_015661965.1 Candidatus Bipolaricaulota bacterium | reverse complement strand
GCTTCACCGCCGACAACCAGGACTACCTCGCCTACATCTGCCTCATGGTCGTCGGGGACGTCTACCAATTCCCTGAGCTCCTTTCCGATCTTGACAGGGGAGACCTCCGCACCTTCGCCCACTTCATCGCCGCCTGTGCGCGAAGACCTCTCCCGAAGAGACTCCTCTCCATCCACCGGGAGGTCTATGAGGGTTTCAGGCGCGGGGACCCCACCCCCTTTAAGGGCTTCCGGCGGCGGGAGTATGAGGAGACGGTGGCGCGGATGGACAGCCTCCCCGACGGGGTGCCTGAGGGAAGGGTCCTCGCCGAGGAGATCGTCCTCACCCGGGAGGTGGTGGAGCTCTGCCGCCACCTTAACGGGAAAGGGGTGCTCCTTTTCGGCCTCACCGACAAGCCCGATGAGGCTTCCCTCCCTCCGCCTGAGCTCCAAGCCCGGGGCTTCCCCCCGCTCCACCGGGCCCGGATGAAAATCCTCGGCACTCCACTCGGCCTTTAGGTAAGCCCAGTTCCCCATGCACGGACGGGATCACGGGGTGTGGTCCGGGGGAATCAAGGAAGTAGGCGTCCGATGCCAGGGAGACGCCGTTCTCCGTACGGTAGACCACGTCGTGAAGCGCGGCGATCGACTGGGCCCCCCTCGTGAAGGCCGACACCACTCACCTACCGGAGCGAGGCGGTCACTCCTTCTCCACAAAGCCGATCTGGCGGGAGGCCTTCCTGAGGTTACGGGCCAGCTTGCGGTAGTGCTCCTCCAAAGCCGGGGTCACCGACGGCTGAACCTCTTCCAACGCCTCCAGGAAGTGACGCCACTCCACCTGCCTCGCCTCCAGGCTCTCACGCAGGGCCAGCCGGCCCGCTTTGCGGCATACCTCGGCGATGTCCGCCCCGGAGTAGCCCCTGGTCCTCCGGGCCAGCTCCTCCAGGTCCACGTCCTCGCCCAGGGCCATTTCTCTGGTATGCACTTTGAAGATCTGCAGGCGCGCCTTCTCGTCGGGCACCGGCACGTAGATCAGCTCGTCGAACCGCCCCGGCCGCAGCAGCGCCGGGTCGATGATGTCCGGGCGGTTGGTGGCCCCGATTACCACCACCCCCCGCAGTTCCTCCAGGCCATCCAGCTCCGCCAGGAGTTGGTTCACGATCCTCTCGGTGACGTGGGGCTCCCCGAGCGCGGTGCCGCGCTTGGGGGCCAGGGAGTCCAGCTCATCCAAGAAGATCACGGCCGGGGCCACCTGCCGGGCCCGCTGGAACACCTGCGCCACCCGTTGCTCGGACTCGCCGTACCACTTGGACAGAAGCTCGGACCCCTTGGCGGAGATGAAGTTGGCCGCCGATTCGTTGGCCACCGCTTTCGCGAGCAGCGTTTTCCCAGTACCGGGGGGGCCGTAGAGCAGGATCCCCTTCGGGGGCGTAATCCCCAGCCGCCGGAAGGCCTCCGGGGCCTTGAGGGGTAGCTCCACCGCCTCCTTGAGGAGGCGCTTCACCTCCTCCAGCCCGCCGATGTCGTCCCAGGTCACCTTTGGGATCTCGAACAGCACCTCCCGCATGGCCGAGGGGCGGACTTCCTTCAGGGCTTGGTCGAAGTCCTCCCGCCTGACGATGAGCTCATCCAGGACTTCTCTTGGGATCCCCTCCTTCTCCAGGTCGATCTTGGGCAGCACCCGCCGGAGGGCGTTCATGGCTGCCTCCCGGGTCAGGGCCCCGATGTCCGAGCCCACGAACCCGTGGGTGAGCTCCGCGTACTCGTCCAGGTCGACGTCCGGGGCCAAGGGCATCCCCCGGGTATGGATCATGAAGATCTCCTTGCGCCCCTCCCGGTCCGGCACCCGCACCTCGATCTCCCGGTCGAACCGGCCTGGCCGCCGGAGGGCCGGGTC
>DQVA01000200.1 GCA_015661965.1 Candidatus Bipolaricaulota bacterium | reverse complement strand
TATTCCGGAGGGCTGGATACCTCCGTGATCCTCCACTGGCTCAAGGAGAACTACGGCTGCGAGGTGATCACCTTCACCGCCGACCTCGGCCAGGGGGAGGACCTCTCCGGGATCGAGGAGAAGGCCCTCGCGACCGGGGCGTCCAAGGCATACGTCCTCGACCTGCGGGAGGAGTTCGTGACCGATTACATCTTCCCCACCCTCAAGGCCGGGGCGGTCTACGAGGGGATGTACCTTTTGGGGACGGCCATGGCGCGCCCCCTGATCGCCAAGTACCTCGTGGAGATCGCCCACCAGGAGGGGGCCGATGCCGTGGCCCACGGCTGCACCGGGAAGGGGAACGATCAGGTCCGGTTCGAGGTGTCGGTGAAGGCCCTGGACCCGGATCTTGTGGTGATCGCCCCCTGGCGGGAGTGGGAACTGCGCTCCCGGGAGGAGGAGATCGCCTACGCCAAGGCCCACGGGATCCCGCTTGAGGGGATCGACGAGGGCTCGATCTACAGCCGCGACGGGAACCTGTGGCACCTCTCCCACGAGGGAGGCCCCCTGGAGGACCCGTGGAACGAGCCGGAGGAGGGGCTCTTCCTCCTCACCTCTTCCCCCGCCGCCGCCCCGGACGAGCCGGAGTACCTGGTCCTGGAGTTCCGGGCCGGGGTCCCGGTGGCCCTGAACGGGGAGGCCCTGTCCCCGGCGGAGCTCCTGGCGGCCCTGAACGGGCTGGGGGGGAAGCACGGGGTGGGACGGGCGGACATGGTGGAGAACCGGCTGGTGGGGATGAAGTCCCGCGGCGTCTACGAGACCCCCGGGGGGACGATCCTGTACCTGGCCCATCAGGCCCTGGAGCAGCTGTGCCTGGACCGGGAGACCCTCCACTACAAGGAGCTCGTGGCCCACAAGTACGCCGAGCTCGTCTACTACGGGCTCTGGTTCAGCCCCCTGCGTGAGGCCCTGGACGCCTTCGTGGACGCCACCCAGAAGACCGTCACCGGCTCCGTGCGCCTCAAGCTCTACAAGGGCAGCTGCACCGTGGTGGGGCGGAAGTCCCCCTACAGCCTCTACCACGAGGGGTTCGCCACCTTCGGGGCCGACGAGGTCTACGACCAGAAGGACGCCGAAGGGTTCATCTCCCTCTTCGGCCTCCCCCTGCGGATCAGGGCCATGGTCCTCGGGGAGGCGGTCAGGGGGGCACGGTGATGACGCTGTGGCAGGGGCGCCTTCCCGACACCGCCCCGGAGGTGCGGCTCTTCTGCGACTCCTTCGGGTTCGACCGCCGGCTCTACGCCGCCGACATCCGGGGGAGCATCGCCTACGCCCGGGCCCTGGGGCGCGCCGGCGTCCTGACCCCGGGGGAAGTGGACGCCATCGTACGGGCCCTGGAGCGGATCGAGGTCGAGTTCAAAACGGGCGCCTTCGTCGCCGCCCCGGGGGACGAGGACGTCCACACCGCGGTGGAGCGGAGGCTGGGGGAGCTGGTGGGGGAGGAGCTCGCGGGAAAGCTCCACACCGGCCGCTCCCGCAATGACCAGGTGGCCACCGACCTCAGGCTCTGGCTCCTCTCGGAGATCCCCGGGATCCGGGAGGGCCTCCTCTCCCTGGGGGAGGCCCTCGTCGCCGTGGCCGAGGAGCACCTCGGCCTGGTCATGCCCGGCTACACCCACCTGCGGCGCGCCCAGCCCGTCCTGTTCTCCCACTGGCTGATGTCCCACTTCTGGCGGTTCTTCCGCGATCTCGCGCGCCTGGACGGCCTGGTGGAGGGGATCGCGGTCATGCCCCTGGGGGCCGGGGCCCTGGCGGGGAACCCCTTCGGGGTGGACCGGGAGCTCCTGGCCGCGGAGCTGGGCTTCTCCGGGGCGGCGGCGAACAGCGTGGATGCCGTTTCCGACCGGGATTTCGTGGCCGAGTTCCTGTTTTTCGCCGCCCTCGCCGCCGTCCACCTCTCGGGGCTCTCCGAGGACCTGATCCTCTTCTCCTCCCCGGAATTCGGGTTCCTGGAGCTGGATGAGCGCTTCTGCACCGGATCGAGCCTCATGCCCCAAAAGGCCAACCCCGACCCCCTGGAGCTCGCCCGGGGGCGGGCCGGGACGCTCATCGGGGCCCTGTGCGGGTTCCTCTCCGTCCTCAAGGGGCTCCCTTCCGGCTACAACCGCGACCTCCAGGAGGACAAGGGGGCCCTCTTCGCCGCGGTGGACTCCCTCCGGCTCATGCTCCCCGTGTTCGCGGGGATCGTGCGCACCATGGGTGTCCGCCCCGAGCGGATGGCGGCCGCCCTGGACGAGGAGATGCTCGCCACCGAGCTCGCCGATTACCTGGTGGAGAAGGGGGTCCCGTTCCGGGAGGCCCACCGGGCGGTGGGGAGGTTCGTGCGGCGGGCCAGGGAGCTGGGCATCCCCCTGGGGGAACTCCCGCCCGCCGCGTACCGGGAGGCGCATCCCGCCCTCGGCGACGTCCCCCCGGCCCTCCTCGACCCCCGGAGGGCGGTGGAACGCCGGCGCCATCCGGGGGGCACGGCGCCGGAGCGCGTGCGCGAACAGATCGCCCTGGCGAAGGAGATGCTCGTAGAAAGGAGGCGAAATGAATAAGGCCAAGTGTCCGGAGTGCGGCGCGGTGATCGCGGTGGAGGAGGACGTGGAGGTCGGGGAGATCCTCGCCTGCCCCGACTGCGGCGCGGAGCTCGAGGTCACCTCCGTGGATCCGGTGATGTTGGAGCTCGCCCCGGAGGTGGAGGAGGACTGGGGGGAGTAGTGCGGATCGCTGTGGTGTGTTCGCGGGTAAGGATCGAGGAGAAGCTGATCCTCGCGGCCCTGCGGGACCGGGGGGCGGAGGCGGTGCGCCTCGACCCCCGGGGGCTCCTCCTGGGGGTGGGGCGGGAGGTGCCCGGGGCCCTGGCGGGGGTGGGCGCGGTGCTTCTGCGGTGCATCAGCCACTCCCGCGCCTTTTACCTCTCCCGGTGGCTGGAGCACCTCGGCATCCCCACGGTGAACCGCCATCCCGTGGTGGCCACCTGCGGCGACAAGTTCCTGACGAGCCTGGCCCTGGCCGAGGCGGGCGTCCCCCAGCCCCGGACCGCCCTGGCCCTCTCCCGAACCGCGGCCCTGGAGGCCCTGGAGGGGCTCGGGTACCCGGCGGTGCTGAAGCCCCTGGTGGGCTCCTGGGGGAGGCTGTTGGCCCGGGTGAACGACCGGGACGCCGCCGAGGCGATCCTGGAACACAAGGAGACCCTGGGGGGATACCTCCACTCCCTGTTCTACGCCCAGGAGTACGTGGACAAGCCCGGCCGGGATATCCGCGCCCTGGTGGCGGGGGACCGGGTGGTGTACGCCGTGTACCGGGAATCCGGCCACTGGATCACCAACACCGCCCGGGGCGGGGTGACCACCCCCTGCCCCCTCACCCCCGAGCTGGAGGCCTTGGTGCTGGCGGCGGCCCGGGCCGTGGGGGGCGGGCTCCTGGCGGTGGACGTTTTGGAGACCGCCGACGGGGCGCTCCTCGTGGGCGAGGTCAACCACACCCCGGAGTTCCACGGGGCCATGGCCGCCGTCGAGGCCGATATCCCGGGGGCCATCGCCGACTTCGTGATCCGGGCGGCAAAGGAGGCGCGATGTTGCGGGTCGCCGTCGTAGGGGCCTCGGGCTACACCGGGGGGGAGCTCCTGCGGCTCCTCCTCTTCCACCCCGAGGTGGAGGTGGTGGGGGCCACCTCGGAGACCCACGCCGGCCGCTACGTCCACTCCGTCCACCCCAACCTCCGGGGCTACACCGACCTCAGGTTCGTGCGCCTGGGGGACCTCGAGCCCGTGGACCTCCTCTTCCTCTGCCTCCCCCACGGGGAGGCGGCCCCCCGGATCGCGGAGTTCGCCGGGCTGGCGGAGGGGATCATCGACCTCTCCGCCGACTTCCGCCTCCGGGACCCGGCCCTCTACGCCCGCTTCTACGGGGGGGAACACCCGGCCCCGGAGTGGCTTCCCCGGTTCGTCTACGGCCTCCCCGAGCTGCACCGCGGGGAGCTCCGGGGCGCCCGCTACGTGAGCGGGGTGGGGTGCAACGCCGCCGTGACGATCCTGGCGCTTTGGCCCCTTTATAGGCGGGGAATGGTGCGGGAGTGCGTGGTGGAGGTGAAGGTGGGCTCCTCGGAGGGGGGGAGCAAGCCCTCCCCCGCCTCGCACCACCCGGAGCGGGCCGGGGTGGTCCGCTCCTACGCCCCGGTGGGCCACCGCCACCTGGCGGAGCTCATCCAGGAGCTCTCCCTGCCGGTGGAGGCCCCGGGGCTCTACTTCTCGGTGACCTCGGTGGGGATCGTGCGGGGGGCCTTGGCCACCTGCCACTGCCTCCTCCACGATCCCCTCACCGAGCGGGAGGCCTGGGGGATCTACCGGGAGGACTACGGGGGGGAGCCGTTCGTGCGGCTGGTGCGCTCCAAGCGCGGGATCTACCGCTTCCCCGAACCCAAGATCCTCGCGGGGAGCAACCACTGCGACATCGGCTTCGCCGCGGCCCCGGGGGAGCGGCGGCTGGTGGTGGTGGCCGCCATCGACAACCTGATGAAGGGCGCCGCGGGGAACGCCGTCCAGGCGATGAACGTGATGTACGGCTTCCCGGAGCGCACCGGGCTGGGGTTCCCCGGGCTCCACCCGATCTGAAAGGGGTGGGGATGCTGGTGGTGAAGCTCGGCGGAAGCAACGGCCTCGATTTCGCCGCCCCCTGCCGGGACATCGCCGCCCTGGTGCGGGAGGGGAAGGAGGTGGTGGTCGTCCACGGGGGCTCCCGGGAGGTGGACCGGATCTCCGCGGCGCTCGGGAGGCCGCCCCGCTACGTGACCACCCCCTCCGGCTTCCGCAGCCGCTACACCGACCGGGAGACCCTGGAGATCTTCGCCATGGTGGTGGCCGGCAGGATCAACAAGCTCCTGGTGGAGCACCTCCAGGCCTTGGGGGTGAACGCCCTGGGGCTTTCCGGCCTGGACGGGCGCCTCCTCGTGGGGAAGTGCAAGGGCGTGATCATCGCCCTGGAGAACGGCCGGAAGAGGGTCCTGCGCGGGGATTACGGGGGCACGGTGGAGGGGGTGAACGCCTCGCTTCTGCGGTGGCTCCTGGAGGGGGGCTACACCCCGGTGATCGCCCCGGTGGCGATGAGCACGGCGGGTGAGGCGCTGAACGTGGACGGGGACCGGGCCGCGGCGGCGGTGGCCGCCGCGTTGGGGGCCGAAGCCCTGGTGCTCCTCACGGACGTCCCCGGCCTCCTCCGCGATCCCGCGGACCCCTCCACCCTCATCCCCCGGATACCCGCGGCCGAAGCCAGGGGGTGTCTGGAACGCTACGCCAAGGGGCGCATGAAGAAGAAGCTCCACGCGGCCATCTCCGCCCTGGAGGGCGGTGTCGCCCGGGTGATCATCGCCGACGGCCGCGTCGAGGCCCCGGTCTCCCGGGCCCTGGAGGGCCGGGGCACGGTGATCGGAGGGCGGGCGCGGGAGCTGCCGGGGAAAGGGGAGGGATGAGCGGGATCTGCGAGCGGGAGGCGGCGTACGAGAGCGGCTTTTACCGGAAACGCCCCATCGCCCTGGTGCGGGGCGAGGGGGCACGGGTCTGGGACGCCGGGGGCAGGGAATACATCGATTGCATCGGCGGCCACGGGGTGGCCATCGTGGGCCACGCCAACCCCCGGGTGGCCGAGGCCATCTCCCGGCAGGCCCGTAGGCTCCTCGTCTGTCCAGGCTCCTTCTGCAACGATGTCCGGGCGGAGCTCCTGGAGGAGCTCGTGGGCATCGCGCCCCCGGGGATCGCCCGGGCCTTTTTGTGCAACTCCGGGGCGGAGGCGGTGGAGGCGGCCCTGAAGATAGCGCGCATCGTCACCGGGGGGACGCGCTTCATCGCCGCGGCCCGCGGGTTCCACGGCCGCACCCTGGGGGCCCTCTCGGTCACCTGGCGGCGCGAGTACCGCGAGCCCTTCGGCCCCCTCCTCCCGGGGGTCACCTTCGTTCCCTACAACGACGTGGCCGCCCTGGCGAAGGCGCTGGCCGGGGGCGGCGTGGCCGGGGTAATCCTGGAGGTGGTCCAGGGGGAGGG
>DQVA01000275.1 GCA_015661965.1 Candidatus Bipolaricaulota bacterium | reverse complement strand
GCGTCCGCCCCCAGGATGTAGGCCACCCCCTCTGGGTAGCGGCGGGACATGGTGCGCACCGTGTCGATGGTGTAACAGGGGCCGGAGCAATCGAGCTCCAGGCGGGACACCTCCAACCCGGGCCGCCCCTGGACGGCCACACGCACCATCTGGTAGCGCAGCTCCCCGGGCACGCCTTCGGCCACTTCCCGGTGGGGGGGGCGGCCGGTGGGGAGGAAGATCACCTTCTTGAGGCCGCATTGCTTAAGCGCCTCCTCCGCCACCCGCAGATGGCCCATGTGGATGGGGTTAAAGGTGCCGCCGAACAGGCCCACCCTATTCCTGGTATTCAAGCTCCACCCCGCCAATTCTGACCGTGTCCCCCTCCTTAAGGCCCCGGCGCCGGAGGGCGGCCATCACCCCCAACCGCTCCAGCCTCTCCATGAGGTACTCCTGGGCATCCCGGGTAGTGAGGTCCAGGCGCCGAACCAGCCGCTCCACCGCCTCCCCCCGCACCACGAACACATCCCCGTCCTTTTCCACCACGAACGCCGGCCCCGTTGGGGTGAGCTGCCACACCCGCTTCCTGGGGCGCTCCTTTTCCTCCTCCTCCCGGGGGAGCTCCTGTAGTTTTCGCCACAGCAAGTACACGAGCTCCTTCACCCCGTCCCCCCGTACCGCGGAGATGGGATGAAGGTCGATCCCCTCGGCCCGAAACCGGGCCACCTCCTCCGCCACCTGCTCGGGGGAAAGGAGGTCGATCTTGTTCCCCGCCACCACCTCGGGCTTGCCCCGGAGCTCCTCCCAGGCCTCGATCTCCCGCCGCAGGGCGAAGTAGTCCTTCAGGGGATCCCGCCCTTCCACCCGGGCCAGGTCCACTAGGTGCAGAAGTAGCCGCGCCCGGGTGGCGTGCTTGAGGAACCGGTCCCCCAAGCCCTTTCCCTCGTGGGCCCCCACCACCAAACCCGGCAGGTCCGCCACCACGAACGACCCCTTATCCACCTGCACCGCCCCCAAATTGGGGGCCAACGTGGTGAAGGGGTAAGCGGCCACCTTCGCCTTCTTATGGGAGATGCGGGAGATCAGGGACGATTTCCCCACGTTGGGGAAGCCCACGATCCCTACGTCCGCCAGGAGCCGGAGCTCCAGCTTGAGCCATCGTTCCTCTCCCGGCTCACCCAGCTCCCGGATGCGGGGCGCCTGACGGGTGGAGGTGGTGAACGCCTTGTTCCCCCGGCCGCCCTTGCCCCCTTTGGCGATAACCACCTCCTGGCCTTCCTCAGTGAGGTCGGCCAGCACCTCACCGGTGTGGAGATCCCGCACCACGGTTCCCACCGGGACCAAGATCACGCAGTCCTTCCCCCGGGCACCGGTCCTTTGGTTTGGCCCTCCGGGGGCACCGTTTTCGGCCCGGAAGTGGATCTGGTTTTGGAAGTGAAGCAAGGTGTTCATGGACCGGGTGGAGCGAATGATCACGTCCCCTCCCGCTCCCCCGTCCCCGCCGTCCGGGGAACCGCGGGGGTTATAGCGGGTGCGGTGGAAGCTGATGAGGCCATCCCCTCCCCGGCCGGAGGCGACGTGGATCTTCGCCTCATCCAGCCACATCAGGAGGGGTTACCGATCTTCCAGCGGGATCACGTTCACGTACTTGCGCTTTTCGCCGGCGAACTCCACGTGGCCCCGGACCTTGGCGAAGATGGTGAAGTCCCTGCCCATCCCCACGTTGCGTCCGGGGTGGAACTTGGTGCCCCGCTGGCGCACGATGATGCACCCCGGCCACACCAGCTCCCCGCCGAAGCGCTTGATCCCCAGGCGCTGCCCTGGGGAATCGTGAACGTTTTGCGTGGAACCTTGGCTGCTTTTATGGGCCATACCTCTCTCCTTCCCTAAACCTTCACGTCCAAGCCGATCTCGCGGACTGCCACCCGATCGGGCCGATCCCGCTCCAGGGATCTAAGCCCCAGCACCATGGTCTCCAGGATAGCGTCCAGTTCTCGATCCAGGAAGATGTCGGAGCGGTCCACCCGGAAGCGGAACGTCTCCCCATCTTGGTATGCCTG
>DQVA01000324.1 GCA_015661965.1 Candidatus Bipolaricaulota bacterium | reverse complement strand
GGGGCCGGAGGGAGCGCTACGGGGGGCGCTGCGAGGGGCGGAGGCGCGGCGGGTGGCGGTGGACGATGCGCTGGCCGCCCGGGCAGTGTTGATGCTTCAGGCCGCGCTGCCCGGGGCTTCCCTCTCCTTGGCCTCCCCGCTTCTGCGGGAGCTGCGGATGCGCAAAGGTCCCGAAGAGCTTGTGCTCATGGAACGCGCGGCGGCCATCGTGGACCGGGCCTTTTCGAAGTTACTCGAGAGCGCGGGCTTCCGGGGGCGCACCGAGAGGGAGGTGGCCAGGGATCTGGAGGCGATCGTGCTGGAGGAGGGGGCCGAGGGGATGGCCTTCGAGACCCTGGTGGCCTCGGGGCCCAACAGCGCTCACCCCCATCACCGTGCCGGGGACCGCCGCATCGAACCGGGGGACGTGGTGATCCTGGACTTCGGCTGCCGGGTGGGCGGATATTGCTCCGACATCACCCGCACCGTGGTCTGCGGAAGGCCCACGCCTCTGATGCGGGAGGTGCACGCTGCCCTGCTCGAAGCCCAGGAGGAGGGGGTGCGGGCGGCCCGCCCCGGGATCCCCGCCCAGGAGGTAGACCGGGCGGTGCGGGGAGTCATCGTCCGGGCGGGGTTCGGCGAGCGGTTCATCCACCGCACCGGCCACGGGATCGGGCTCGAGGTCCACGAGGACCCCTACATAGTGGAGGGAAACCCCTTAGCCCTGGAGGAGGGCATGACCTTCTCCGTGGAGCCGGGGATCTATCTTCCCGGGGAATTCGGGATCCGGGTGGAGGACATCGTGGCGGTGGGAGCGGACGGCGCCCGCAGGCTAAACGGCTGTCCCCGGGACCTCTTGCGGGTAGATTGAAAACGACGGTATCTCGGCGGGAACGCGGCGTTTCTCGGCGAACGGGGCCATTCGGGGACGGGCCTTGCATGGGTGAACCCGGGAAGACGGGCGGGACGGAGGGACGATGAGGTTCCACAGGTTCGTGCAGGTGGTGGACACCCATACCGCCGGGGAGCCCACCCGGGTGGTGCTGTCGGGGATCCCCCCCATCCCGGGGAGGACCATGGAGGAGCGCCGCCGCTGGCTCGCCGAAAACGCCGACGATCTCCGACGCTTCCTCCTCCGGGAGCCGCGGGGCCACACGGATATGTTCGGCGCCATCGTCACCCAGCCCTGTTCCCCGGACGCCGATTCCGGAGTCATCTTCCTGGATAACGGGGGGTACCTGGGGATGTGCGGCCACGGGACCATCGGGGTGGCCACCGCGTTGGCGAGCCTGGGATGGATCGACGGGGAGAGGGTCACCCTCGATACCCCTTCCGGCCCCGTGCGCTGTCGCATTCACAGGGACGCGAACGGCGTGCAGGCGGTTACGTTCAGGAACGTCCCCTCCTTCTATCTGACCACGGTGCGGTGGGAAGGGGTGCCGGTGCACATCGCCTACGGGGGGAACCTCTTCGCCTTAGTGGAGGCCGCTGCGGTGGGGATCGGCCTCGTGCGGGAATCCCTCCCGGAACTCATGCGCCTGGGGATGGAGATCCGCCGTTGGGCCAACGAAAACCACCGCTTCCGCCACCCGGCCACCGGTGGGGAGCTCGTGGTGGAACTGGTGGAGTTCTACGAGGAGGGGACCCCGCCCCGGAACGTGGTGGTCTTCGGCGAAGGACAGGTCGACCGGTCCCCCTGCGGCACCGGGACCTGCGCCAAGATGGCCTACCTCCATGCCGAGGGACGTCTCGGGGTGGGAGACGAATACCGCTACCGGAGCATTCTGGACACCGAGTTCGTGGGGCGCATCGTGGCGGAAACGGAACTGGGGGGAACGAAGGCCATCGTCCCCGAGATCACCGGGTCCGCTTACATCACGGGCTTCGGGGAACTGGTGCTTGTGGAAGGGGACCCGTTCCCCATGGGGTTCCAACTCTTCCCGTCTCCGTGGGAGCCTGGCAAGGGGGAAACATGAGAATCGAGCACCATCCCATTTTGGCGTTCGCGCGCGGAAGGAGGATCACCTTCACCTTCGACGGGCGCCCCATCCGCGCGTTCGAGGGGGGAGACCATCGCCGCGGCCCTCCACGCCGCCGGG
>DQVA01000219.1 GCA_015661965.1 Candidatus Bipolaricaulota bacterium | reverse complement strand
CGGTGGTGGCGGCGCTGAGCGTCTTTTGGGGAGCGGTTGCCCGGCCGCCGGACTCAGGGTCGATCGTGGTCGTGGATTCCGCCGGGAGGGCGGTTGAGGTACCTTATCCCCTGGAGAGGGTCATCGTCCTCAGCCCGCCCATTGCCGAGGTCATGCGCGCGCTCGGCGTAGTGGACAGGATCGTCGGTATCTCCGGATCCCTGGCAAAACCTTACTTTCCGGGGCTAAGCCAACTGCCCCAAGTGGCCAGGTTCGCCCACACCGAGGCCGACTATGAGAGGATCATCGAGCTCAATCCCCAGGCCGTGCTAACCTACGGCACGCACCCCGCCGTCGACATCCAGGAGTTCGCGGATGCGCTGGCTCCGGCGAGGATCCCGGTCCTCGGGATTGACTGCTTCAGGCTCAGTTCCTTGTATCGGGACATCGCCACCCTGGGGGCGGTCTTCGGCAGGGAGGCGCGGGCCGCCAGGTTCATCGTGTTCCTACAGGACATCCTGGATGCGGTGGATGAGAAGTTGGCGGGGTTGTCTCCGGACCAGAGGCCGCGGGTGTATGCCGAGCACCACGGCAGGGACTACCGCTCCTTCGGTCCGGGCTCGCCCTGGCACGCGATGATAGAGCGGGCCGGTGGGATCAATATCTTCGCCGACGCACCGGTGCCTTACCCCCGGGTAGACCCCGAAGCGGTGATCGAGAGGAACCCGCAGGTGATCCTGAAAGATGTCAGGAGCGTTCCCCCGATGGGCTACGCGGTAACGGACGTGGCCCCCATCCAGGCTTACCTGGAGGAGTTCATCGCCCGGCCGGGTTGGGCTGCCCTGGAGGCGGTGAGGGATGGCAGGGTATACCTGCTCTCCCCGGACCTTACGGCCGGCCCGAAGAAGCCCCTCGCCCTCGCTTACTTCGCCAAGGTCTTCCACCCCGAACTCGACCTCGAGCCCGAGGCCTTACTCCGTGAGTACTATGAAACTTGGCAAGGGGTGGAGCTCAAGGGCGTGTTTATCTATCCCGAGCCGTGAGAAGATCGGCTGAGCTAACGGGCCTTCCTCCTGGCGAGCTTTACTCCCGGTTCGTCGGGAGGAAGGTCCTTTTCATCCTCGCTTCGTTGCTCCTCTGTGTGGGGGCAGCGTTGGTGGCCACCGCCCTCGGGTCAGCACGCCTGACGGTGGGGGAGGTGTTCCGCGCCGTCATCGCCGGCCCTCTTCGCGCTGAGCTGGACGCCAACCGCGTCATCGTCTGGCACCTGAGGCTCCCGCGGATCGTGATGGGGATCGTCGCCGGGGCGGGGCTGGCCATCGCCGGGGCGGCGATGCAGGGGGCTTTGAGGAACCCGCTGGTGAGCCCGTTCACGTTGGGGGTTGCCTCCGGAGCCACCCTGGGGGCATCGCTTGCCATCATCCTCGGGTTCAGCCTGGTGGGGGCCGGAAGATACGTGGTGATCGCGAATGCCTTCCTGTTCGCCATGGGCACCTCCCTCCTGATCCTGGCGATTGCCCGGCTCCGCGGGATATCCCCGGAGTCGTTCATCCTGGTGGGGATCGCCCTGATGTACTTCTTCGGTGCCTTCACATCGTTTCTGCAGTACGTGGCCACCGAGGGGGAGCTCGCCGAGGTGATCCACTGGGCGTTCGGCTCCCTCTCCCGGGCCTCCTGGGGGAATATCCTTGTCGTCACGGCGGTGCTGCTTTTCTCTTTTCCCCTCTTGATCAAGTACTCCTGGGATCTGAACGCCCTGGCCCAGGGTGGGGATGAGGTGGCCAAGAGCCTGGGGGTCAACTGTGGAAGGGTACGGGTGATGACGATGGCGCTCTCCTCCCTCATCGCGGCCAGTATCGTCTGTTTCACCGGGATCATCGGGTTCGTCGGGCTCGTCGCCCCCCACATCACGCGCCTTTTGATCGGCGGGGACCATCGGTATCTCCTCCCCGCCTCCGCGGCGCTCGGGGCCGTCCTCCTTATCGCCGCAGATACCATCGGTAGGATGGTCATTTCCCCCGCAGTGATCCCAGTAGGGATCGTGATCTCCTTCATCGGAGCCCCCTTCTTCTTCTACCTTTTGATGACCAGGAGGAGGCGCTATTGGCAATGAAGCTCGTGGTAAAAGGGGTGAGCTTCAGCTACGGATCGTGGCCCGTCCTGGATGAGGTCACCCTGGAGGTGGGGGAGGGAGAGATGATGAGCTTGGTCGGCCCCAACGGCTCCGGTAAGACCACCCTCCTCAAGTGCATCAACAGGATCTTAAAGCCCAAAAGGGGCACCGTGCTGGTGGAGGGGAAAGACGCGGGCAGGATAAAGCTTCAGGGGCTCGCCCGGCTTCTGGCCTATGTGCCCCAGAGTGCTGTCCATACCTTTCCTTCCACGGTGTTCGACGTGGTGCTTTTGGGGAGGAGGCCGTATATCACGTGGGGGGTTTCGCCGCAGGATAAAGAGATCGTGTCCCGGATACTTTCCCTGATGGGGCTGGAGGGGATGGCGCTTCGTCAGTTCAACGAGCTCTCCGGGGGAGAGCGGCAGAGGGTCCTAATTGCCAGGGCGTTGGCCCAGGAACCACAGGTCCTCCTTTTGGACGAGCCCACAAGCAACCTGGATCTGCGACATCAGCTTGAGGTTTTGGACATCGTCAGGTCCATTGTAAGGGAGAAGGGGATAGCTGCGGTGATGGCGATCCACGATCTGAACTTGGCGGCCAGGTTCTCCGACAAGCTCGCCTTCCTGTTCAAAGGGAAGATTTACGCCGCAGGGGAGCCGGCCGTGGTGCTCACCGAGGAGAACGTCAGGGATGTCTACGGTGTGGAGGCCATTGTGAGCAGGGACTCGGGGATCCCGTATGTCGTACCGCTCGTCCCAGTGGGGACGAAAATCAAGATGAGGAGCGTGGGATGCGCATCTTAATTATTTACGATACAGTTTATGGCTCGACTGCGCAGATAGCAGGTTGGATAGCCGAGCGGCTGGAGGGCTTCGCGGAGGTGACAGTCACGGTAGCAAAAGTCTCGGAAGCCCCCAATTTAGCGGACTACGATGCGGTGATCATCGGAAGTCCCATCTACAGAAGCGACCAGATCCTAGAGAGCATCAAAGGCTTTGTCGCAAAGAACAAGGAGGCGCTGGCCGAAAAGAAAGTCGGGATATTTGTGGTCGCTTTGGACACCGGCGGGGCTTACTACTTCGGCCGATTCATCGGCGGACCGGAGTATTTGAAGGAATTCGCCGCCCTCTTCGCCCAGCCGCCGATCTACGGCAAGGTACTCGGCGGCGAGCTGGTCCCCCCCAAGCTGAGCGATGAGGATCGGGAGAGCCTGCTAAATTTCTACCGCCGGGTGAAGGGGATGGAGGTCGATGAAGTGCCCTATCGCTGTAGCATGGACAAGTTGGAAGTATGGGAGTACGCCGCGCGGTTTTACAGGTATGCAAACCGCTAACGCATCCCTTTGCTTTGGGGGGTTACTTTGTACTTTGGAGGTAAGGTCTTTGCTTTTGATGTGGCTGACTGTGCTGCTACCATGGCCAGGCCGTTGCGACTGGGGTTTACGGGGGCCGCGCGCCACATCACCTCCCGGGGAAACACCGGGCAGCCCATGATCGTCTTCCTGGAGGTCCTGGCCGGGGCGGTGGAACGCTATCGCTGGCGCTGTTACGCCTATCGCCTGATGCTGAACCTACCACCTGCTCAGCGAGACCCCGGAAGCCAATATTTCCCGGGGGATGCGGTAGCATTTTCCGCCCAGCCTAAGCAGTCACCGGGAGCATATCGGCGGTTTATGTCCCAGGGGAAAGGATGGCGTGGTTTTGGGAGGGGAGGACTTCGTAAAGCGTCTTGTTCCGCTGCTGCGGGAGAGGCAACCCACGCAGGGGATACCCCGTGGGGAGAGGCTCGTGACCAAGCCGAGCTTGGGGGAACTGTTCGCCGGGGTGAAGGGCAAGGAAGACCGGGACGCCCGGATTTACCGGGCGGTGGTGTACGGGGATCGGCCGGCGGAGGTTGGTGATGGGGCTTCCACGGCGAGCCGGATCGCGGGCGAAGGGAGACGGCTGATGTCAAAAGTAAAGACCTGACCCCGATGCGACACTATCTTTACACGACGAACCGGCTGGAGCGTGACGGCGAAGCTGAACTGGCGGACCGAGGTGGTGCAGGCCTGTGTGGTCTAGAGAAGGCCGCCTGGCTTCGCGGAAATAGGGTCGGGAAGCTATCACGTCGCCCAGGCTCAATGAACGAGACGCTATCGCTTCGACCCCCCTTGAAAGCAAAAAGGCGGCGATATACACTGGCCTTGGGAGGTGAGTGCGGTGAGAAAGACATTCTGGCCCAACAAATTATTTG
>DQVA01000104.1 GCA_015661965.1 Candidatus Bipolaricaulota bacterium | reverse complement strand
GGTTGGGGGATCGGGGCCTGACGTTGGGGGTGGGGTTGCTTTTGGCGGGGGCGGCGGCCAAAGGCGGGGTCTTCCTCTACGCCCTGTGGCTCCCCCTCGCCCACGGCTACGCCCCTGCTCCGGTGTCGGCGCTGCTGTCGGGGGTGGTGGTGAAGATGGGAATCGTGGCCCTGGCCCGGATCTCGGCCGCCTTCCCGGTGAGCGAGGTCCTGGTGGGGCTGGGGCTGGTGACCGGTCTCCTAGGGGCCATCCACGCCCTCTGGGAACCCCGCCTCAAGGTGTTCCTCGCCTACTCCACCACCTCTCAGCTCGGGTATCTATTGCTCGGATTCGGGTTCGGTGCCTGGAGGGGGGCCCTGGCCTACGCCGTGGCCCACGGCCTGGTCAAGGGCCTGCTCTTCTTGGCCGCCGGGCGGGCGGAAAAGGAGGGGACCAGCCACCTCATTTCCCGGCTCCCCGGGAAGCTCTCCGGGGAGACGAGGGCGCTCCTCGCCCTCGGGACCTTGGCCATCGTGGGCTTCCCCCCCTTGGCCGGCTACCCGGCCAAGGGGCTCCTCGCCGCCGGGGCCCCCCCTTGGGGGAAGTGGGCCCTCACCGCCCTGACCTTGGCCACCGCCGCCTACTTCGCCAAGCTCCTCCCCCTGCTTCTGGGGGGCGGCCCGTGGCCCCGCCCGCGCTACCTCCCGGGGTGGCTCCTGGGAGCCGCGGTGGTGGGGACGGGGCTGTGGGGCCTCATCGCCCTGCCGGAAATGAGGGCACCCCCTCAGGTGCTCTTCGGCATGGGGCTCCCCTTGATGGGGTTCCTGGTCCAGCGTGTCCTTGCGCGCCTGCCGGTGCGGCTTCCCCGGTGGAGGCTGGACGAAGCCTTTACGGCGTTGCTCGTTGCCGGGACCGGCCTCGCCCTGTGGCTACTCCTCCGCTAGGTTAGCCGGACCTAGAGAGGCGAGGCCCGGTACCATAAAGGGCCATGGGGATCCAGATCCGGCGGGCAAGGGAGGAGGAGTTGGACGAGCTGGCTCGCCTCTACATGCGGGCCTACCGGGGCCTGGAGCGCTACGGCGAGCCCTCCCAGGAGGAGGCGGAGGCCTATCTAGGGTGGCTTTACACCGGCTGCCCGGAGGGGTTTCTGGTGGCGGAGGTGGAGGGAAAGGCAGTGGGGTTCGTGGCCGCGAATCCAAGCTGGCAGAGCCGCGATCGGGGGGAAGTCCTGGAAGTACACGAGCTGGTGGTGACGCCCGAGTTCCGGGGGCGCGGGATCGCCCGGGCGTTGATGGAGGCAGCGCTGCGGCTGGGGAGGGCGCGGGGACGGAAGTGGGCTTATCTGTGGGTGGGGGAGGGGAACGCCGTGGCCAGAGGATGGTATGAGCGGTTGGGGTTCCGGGAGGTGGGGCGCTGGAGGGATTGGATCAGGATGCGCCGCCCTTTGGACACCCCTGACCGATAAGCTGGGTCAGCGTTCGGGCGAGCCCGTGGAGCTGGGCCAAGGGAAGGGCCTCCCGCCAAGTGTGGGCCACCGCCAGGTCCCCAGCCCCGAACACCACCGTCTCCACCCCCTTCCGTACCAGGTTGGCGGCGTCCGTCCAGGAGGGCATGCCCCAGCGCCGCACCGGCAGACCGGCTGCCCGCACCGCCCCCTCCAGCCGGGCCAGGATTTCCGCCCCCGGGGGCGTCTCCCATGGGTCCCAGGCATCGGTGATCTGCACCGCCTCCGCCTCAGCCAGAGCGTCGCGGACCTCCTCCGCCACCTGCTCGGCGGAGAGCCCGGGGGCGAACCCCACGTCCAGCTCCAATTCACAGCGGCTGGGTACCACCATGGTGTCATACCCCCCCTGGATGCGCCCCAGGTTCACCCACCCACCCCGCTCAAACAGGGGATGGGAGTGGGAGATGAAGGGGGCGGAGAGGAGCCGCTCATATAGGGCGAGGGCCAGGTCCACCGCCGAACTCCCGCGCCAGGGCATGGTCCCGTGGGCGGCCTTGCCGGCCACCAGTACCGATAGGCCTAAGGAGCCGGCCTCGGCCGGGGCGATCCTCAGCCCGGTGGGCTCAAGCACCACCGCCCCCACCACCCCCGGCGGCACCGCCAGGGCCTCGGATCCCCGTCCCAGCTGTTCCTCGTCCACCACCAGCGCAACCTGGACCGGGCCAGCGCTATTCCCCAACGCCCACAAGAGCGCGGCGATCTGACCCTTGGTGTCCACCGCCCCCCGGCCCACCAGCTC
>DQVA01000209.1 GCA_015661965.1 Candidatus Bipolaricaulota bacterium | reverse complement strand
GATATCCGAGCCACGGAGGGTTATCGGCGCCGGGTAGCGGGGAACCTCCTCCTGGACCTGGCAGCCACTTTTGCCCCGTCCTAGGGGTGGCAGTCCATATGGGGGGAGGCTATCCTTCCCCGTCATTCAGCACCCAGGGGGATGCACGATGAAGCCGGAGATACTCGAGCGGGTGATCTATTCCCCGGAGGAAATCGCGGCCCGGGTTAGGGAACTCGCACGGCAGATTGCCGCGGATTACCGCAGCGGGGGGGGAAGGGACCCCTACCGCCGGCCGCTGCTGGTGGTGGGGCTCCTGAAAGGGGCCCTGCCGTTCATGGCCGACTTGACCCGGGCCATGGACATCCCTATGGAATACGACTTCATGGCCGTATCCAGCTATCAGGGTGGTACCAGCCCCGGGGAGGTGCGGATCCTCAAGGACCTGGACTCTCCGGTGGGGGCTCGGGATCTGCTGATCGTGGAGGATATCGTGGACACCGGCCACACCCTGGACCACATTCTGAGGCGCCTCAAGGTGCGGGAACCGGCCAGCTTGCGGGTTTGTACCCTGCTGGATAAGCCCGCCCGGCGGGAGGTGGAGGTGCCGGTGGACTACGTGGGGTTCACTTTGGAGGAGAACCTGTTCGTGGTGGGCTACGGCCTGGATTACGCCGAGCTATACCGCAACCTCCCCTATATCGGTGTGGTCAAGCCCGAATATCAGGAACGATGATAACCCTGGGGATAGAGACCTCCTGCGATGAGACCTCGGTGGCCCTGCTCCGGGACGAGGAGGTGTTGGCGAATCTCGTGTATTCCCAGGTCGATCTCCACGCCCGCTATGGGGGGGTGGTGCCGGAGGTGGCCTCCCGGGATCACCTGCGCAAGTTGCCGCCCCTGGTGGAGGAGGCATTACGGGGGGCGGGACTGGGTTTTCAAGATATCCAGCTCATCGGGGTCACTCGGGGCCCGGGCTTGGTGGGGCCTCTCCTGGTGGGCCTTTCTTATGCGAAGGGGCTGGCGGTGGCATTGGGGATCCCGCTGGTGGGGGTAAACCACCTGGAGGCCCATATCTTTGCGCACCGCCTGGCCCATCCCGAGGCCGAGCCGCCCCTGCTCGCCTTGATCGTGTCCGGGGGGCACACATCTCTCGTGCATGTGGCCAAGTGGGGGAGCTACCGGGAGGTGGGGGCGACCCGGGACGACGCGGCCGGGGAAGCCCTGGATAAATTCGGCCGCCTACTGGGACTTTCCTATCCGGCCGGGCCGGCCATCGACGAGCTAGCGAAAAGGGGCGATCCCCAAGCGGTCCCCTTCCCCAGGCCGATGATCGACTCCGGGCTCGATTTCAGCTTCGCCGGGCTCAAGACCGCCGCCGTGTACTTCCTGCGGGGCCATCCCCACGCCAAGCGGGAGGACCTATGCGCCGCCTACCTGGAGGCGGTGGTGGACGTGCTCGCTGAAAAGGCCCTGCGGGCCGCCAAGCAGCTCGAGGTGAGGAAGATCGCAGTGGTAGGCGGGGTGGCGGCCAACCGCAGGCTGCGGCAGGTCCTCCCCGCCCGGACGGAGGAACGCGGGCTTAAGGTGTACTTCCCGCCCCTGGAGCTGTGCACCGACAACGCGGCCATGGTGGCTGCCTGCGCCCTGTATCGTCACCGGGAGCTGAGGGAGGAAAGCCCACTTTGCCTCCCCGCCGCCCCCAACCTCCCTTTGGGAGTCTGACCTCCCCACGACAATCCCCCCTGGTGAAAAAAGGGGCGCCTGGGCGCCCTCTTCTGGCTCCCCGGGGAGGACTCGAACCTCCAACCCGCCGGTTAACAGCCGGCTGCTCTGCCAATTGAGCTACCGGGGATAGCGGTCCGATGTTACCGCCCCCCGCTCGCCCCCGTCAAGACCCCTCGATGAGGCGGGAGAGTACCTTCCGTGCCTCGAATAGATCGCCCACTTCGTGAAAGCGGGCCCCCGGGGGGAAGAAGGGGCGCATCCAGCCCCGGGGGGCGACCAGCACCACCACCGCCACCCCGGCGCGGCTGGCCGCGATCAGGTCCATGTGGGAGTCCCCCACCACGCAGGCCTCCCGCGGGCTCACCCGCAACTCCTGCAGCGGCACCCGGAACGCCCCGGGATCGGGCTTAAGCGGGATATCCTCCCGGCTGAAGGCCTTATCGAATGGCAGTGGGTGGCGGGCGAGTACCGCCTGGAGGCTGGCCCGGGAGTTGTTGGTGACCAGGGCGGTGAGGATCCCCTTGTCCCGTAGCCAGTCCAACAATTCCACCGCCCCGGGCACTAGCCGCCCCTGGGTTGCCCCTCTGCTCTCCGCTTCCTGTAGCACTCGCTCCTTCTCCGCCCGCTCCTGGGGAGGGAGCTTGCGTAGGTGATGGAGGATGGGCTCCGGGCCGGGGGGGATCCCCACCCAGGCCCGCACTTGGGCCCAATCGACCGGGTTGTCCCAAATAGTCCCGTCCATATCTAGCAGCACTGCCCGAATCACCATGGCCTTAAATCCTAACCCAAAGTCGTCGGTTGCCCTTGGCCTGAAAGCCCTCTATAATGCGGCCAAATTCGAGCGCAGGAGGTGGTGCCATGCACCGAGGAGGTTATGTTTGGCCTGCATAAGTACACCTCCGGTTTTCCCGCCCGTCTGATTTC
>DQVA01000002.1 GCA_015661965.1 Candidatus Bipolaricaulota bacterium | reverse complement strand
TCCTGGATGAACGCCTCCCGCTCTAAAAACAGCAGCGCCTGAAGTTCCTCAGCCACCATTTCCCGCACCGTGTCCCTCAACAGCAATCTCAGTTCATCCTGGTTTACCATCGGGGCACCTCCTTTCCGCCCTAAGGTACCCCCGTGTTGCCACAGACTGTGACACAGAATTTGTTACGCTACTCCGGGGGCGAAAAGTCGACGGGCCTCGATGTAGAGGTGGCCGGGTTACCGAAACACTTCCAATGAAAAAACTCATTGGAGGTGTTTTTTGTTATGCGGAAGTGGGTTGTAATGATCATGGGGGTGCTTGTGATAGGTCTAGTGGGGTGGGCTGATGTGAGCCGGGGTACTGGCGACCCTGCTACTGCTTCCCTGGATGTCACCGTCGAGTGGAACGCCTACAACTGGATCATCATCTACATCCCCGCCGAGGACATGAATATCGACCTGGGGACCATCAGCCCGGACCTCTATAACCCGGAGACCGGCAACTGGACCCCGCTTACCGATGCAGGGGGGCCGCGCTCGGTGATGGTGATCACCAACGCCGCCGGGGGGTTCCAACTCCAGATCTCTGGGACCCTGGACACTTACCCTTCTGATCATGGCAATCCAGGGGGCATTTTGGGGCGGCTTACTTTGAGCAGCACCGACCTCGGGGTGACCGACGCCCCGCTGAGTGGAACCATTACCTACACCGGTTCCCGGGGCCTGTTCTTGGCCGACGACATCGTATATGAGTACACCCCTAGTTTCGATGACACCGCCGGCAGCTATTCGGTGACCGTAACCTATACTGCCACCACTCAGTAGCGGGCAGCGGAGCGGTTATGGTGGGGCAGGCCCGGGGGGCCTGCCCCTTTTCAATGACGGGGCACGGGAAGAGATCGGGTCAACTGCTCTTGGCCCTCCTGGCAGTTGCGGGGGGAGCCGGGGTGGTGTTGGCCGATACCGCTTGCCGTGACGTGCCCGGGGGCGGTTTTTGTCTCAGCTCTCCCGATTGGGTGTGGTTGGGGGAGCTGACTGCGAACCAGGTGTACCTATCTGAGACAGGGGAACTTTCCTTCTCCCCCGTGGGCCCGGTGTGGCTGGAGCTCAGATGGCGGAGATGGGGGCGGGCTAGCTGGAGGTTTGGGCTGCTGTGGTTTCGGGCCATCGGGGCTTCACCCAATCTGCGCTGGCAGGCTGTGGAATGGAGGACACAAGGGGGAACTTTTTCCCCGTTGCCGCCGCGCAATCGCTGGCAGATATTAGGGGCACTCGCACGCGGAGAAGAGGGAATGTTCCCCCTGGAGTTTCGCTATCTCCCAACCTTGGCGGACTTGCCGGGGAAATATGAGCTCCGGCTTCAGTTTCGCCTGGATCTATACCTGGACTGGCGCCCCTATCGCGTGTGGACCCAGTCGGCCCTCACTTTCCAGGTTTACCAATGGTGCATCCTCACCATTCCCGCTTCTCATATGGACATAGCTTTGGGTACCATTGGCCCAGAGCTTTACGAGCCGGAGACCAACACCTGGACCCCCCTTACATCTCAAGAGGTCAGCTTGTATGCGGCCACCAATTCCCCGCAAGGGATGGTAATAACCGCGGTAGGCTCCGATCTCGGGCCCCAACCGGCAGATCTTTCCCGTCTCCTCTTATGGGGCGGGGCCTTGGAAGGGGTGCCGCTGGATGCCCCGCGGCAGGTTCTGGTCACGGATGCCCCAGGGCTGTACCGGCTGGAGGACCTGCGCTACCAATACCTGCCCAGCTGGCAAGACCGGGGGGGTACCTACCTGGTGCGAATCACCTATACCCTGCTGGCCCCTTAGCGTGGAGGGCAGCTTGGGAACCAAGCTGCCCTCCCCCAGTTGGCGCCTTGCTTGACCGGCCCTGAGGGTGGGGCACCATGTCCTGGCGCGTTTACCGGATGGGTTTGGGCAACAGGCCCTCCAGCGGTAAACTCCGTAGAGTATCCTATGGACAAAAAAGCCCCGCGCAGGCGGACAGTTGACCCAGCCCAGCTCCTGGAGTTCTTACGCGAGCTCAACCGCCGCCGCGACCTCGCCTCCCTGGGTCAGTGGCTCCTTGAGTACGCGGTGCGGCTGGTGCCGGGAGCCAAGGCGGGAAGCTTCCTGGTGCTCGATGAGGAGCGGGGCGTATTCAAGTTCCGAGCGGCGGTGGGCTGGGATCTTAAGGAGCTCCTGGAGATCGAGATCCCCAAGGACCAAATCGTCCAGGTATGTTTAGGGGATCAGCAACCCGCCATCGTCAAAGATCCCACCAAGGTGGGTCAGGCGATACTCCCTCCCGAGGTCCACCAGAAGCTAAAAGGGTTACCGCTCGCCGCCTCCCTCACCTTTCCCATCGTCCACGAGGGCGAGGTGATCGCCTATTTCAACCTGGACAGCCTGGATGACCCGGATGCCTTTTCCCAGAGCGACATCGAGCTGGTGGCTCCGTTGGTGGAAGAGGTGGCCCATGCGGTGCGGCTGGAGCGGGAGCGGGAACTGAGGAGGGCAAGGGAACGCTTGTTCCAATTGGTGTGGAACAGGCTTTCTGATGCCCTGTTCATCACCGATTTTTCGGGGCGCATCTTGGAATGCAACCCGGCTGCCGAGCGACAGACCGGCTATTCTCGAAATGAGCTGCTCTCTTTGAACATCATGCGTGACCTAGCCGTGGAGGAACCGGCCATAACCTACGAGGCGGCCAACGACCGGTTAGCCCGGGGTGAGACGGTGGTGTTCGAGGAGCTCAAGCGGCGCAAGGACGGGACCCTGTACTGGACGGAGTGCGCCGTGGTCCAGTTCGAGTATCGGGGCCAGCCGGCCACCATCTCGGTGAACCGCGATATCACCGAACGCAAGCGTCTAGAGGAGGAACTGCGGCGGCGGGTAAAGGAGCTCCGGCTCCTCAACCAAGCGCTACAGCGGATCCCTAGCCGGCTAGAACTGGAGGAATTGGCCGAGAACGTGGTGGCGGCCGCCCGGGAGGCCACCGGGGCGGACTTCGCCGGGATGATCCTGTTCGACCAGGAGGGCAAACCGCTACGCACGTTCAACCCCCCGGGGGCGCCCCCCATCCCCCTGAAGATGCGGCCGCGGGGGTTTCTGGCCTGGGTCTTGAAGACCAAGAGGCCGCTCCTGGTACACGAGACGCAGGAGACCGGCGCCACCGAGCCGCCGGTCATTTGGCCGGGCGAAACTACCCCCCTGCCCGTGCACCCATTGCTCCTGGAGTTGGGGGTGAAATCCATCGCCGCCATTCCCATTGTGCGAGAGGGAAAGGTGACGGCGATCCTCTCCCTGCATTCCCGGCGCCCCCGGAATTTCGAGGGAAGAGACGAATTGCTGTCCGCCCTTGCCAGACAAGTGGAGATGGCCTTGGAGAACGCGCTGCTTTACGAGAAAGTGAAGGAGGAGGAGAGGCGCTTTCGACACCTATTCGAGGAATCGCCGGTATCCCTTTGGGTGGAGGATTTCTCGGCCATAAAAGCCCGGCTGGACGACCTGAAAGACCAGGGGGTGGAGGACCTAGACGCGTTTTTGCGCGAGAACCCTGGGTTCATCGAGGAGTGCGCCAAGCTGCTCCGGGTGGTGGCGGTGAACCGTACCACGCTGGAGCTTTACAAGGCAGACCATTTCTCGGATCTGCTCCAGCGGCTCCCGGAGGTCCTTCCCCCCGAGGCGAAGCCCCTCCTTAAATCGCAGTTTCTGGCCATGTGGAAGGGGGAGAAAGAGTTCGAGGCGGTGGGGGTCAATTACACCCTCGC
>DQVA01000196.1 GCA_015661965.1 Candidatus Bipolaricaulota bacterium | reverse complement strand
GCCTACCTCCATGCCGAGGGACGCTTCGGGATGGGAGACGAATACCGCTACCGGAGCATCCTGGACACCGAGTTCGTGGGGCGGATCGTGGCGGAAACGGAACTGGGGGGAACGAAGGCCATCATCCCCGAGCTCACCGGGTCCGCCTACATCACGGGCTTCGGGGAACTGGTCCTTGTGGAAGGGGACCCGTTCCCCGCGGGGTTCCATCTCTTCCCGTCACCAGGGGAGCCGCACAAGGGGGAAACATGAGAATCGAGCACCATCCCATTTTGGCGTTCGCGCGCGGAAGGAGGATCACCTTCACCTTCGACGGGAAGGCGGTTGAAGCCTACGAGGGGGAGACGATCGCGGCGGCTTTGCACGCGGCCGGGATCCGCGTGCTCTCCCGGACCAAAGGCGGCCGGCCTCGGGGGCTGTTCTGTGCCATCGGGAAATGCTCCTCGTGCCTCATGACCGTGGACGGGATCCCGAACGTAAAAAGCTGCGTGACGCTTGTGCAGGACGGGATGCGGGTGGAGTCCCAGCGGGGGCCGGGGAAGATAGACCCAGGCTTCCGCCCGCGGGTGCCGCCCTCCCAAACCCGTGAGGCCGAGGTGGCGATCGTGGGCGGGGGGCCGGCCGGGCTGTCAGCGGCCAAGGCGCTGCTCGAGCAGGGGGTGAAGCCCCTGGTGTTCGATGAGAACCCCCATCCCGGTGGCCAGCTCATAAAGCAAACCCACAAGTTCTTCGGCTCCCGGGCTGAAAGGGCCGGCACGCGCGGCGTGGCTATCGCTCAGGAGCTGATCGCCGAGGTGCGGGATGAGGTGGAGCTTTTCTCCGGGGCCCAGGTGTTGGGGCTGTACGAGGACAAGGGGCGTACCCTGGCCGTGGCCCACGCAGGGCGTCTCCTCCTTGTCCAGGCAGAGCACCTTATCGTTGCCACCGGGGCCGAAGAGAGGTTCCTCCTGTTTCCCGGGAACGACCTCCCCGGGGTGTACGGTGCGGGCGCGGTGCAGACCCTGATGAACGTGTACGGGATAAAGCCTGGGGAGCGGGCGCTGATGGTAGGGGCGGGCAACGTGGGGCTCATCGTGTCCTATCAACTTCTTCAGGCGGGGGTCGAGGTGGCAGGGGTGGTGGAGGCCATGTCCGAGATCGGGGGTTACCATGTGCATGCGGCCAAGGTCAGGCGCTTTGGGGTGCCCATCCTCACCTGCCACACCGTGGTCCGGGCCCTGGGCACGGACCGAGTGGAGGGGGCGGTGATCGCCCAACTGGGGCCGGGCTTCCAGCCCATCCCCGGTACCGAGCGGGAGCTTATCGTGGACATCGTCTGTCTCGCCGTTGGCCTTACGCCTTCAACGCGCCTTGTCGAGCAGGCGGGGGCCAAGATGGCCTACATCGGCGAGCTCGGCGGGCGGGTGCCCTTACACGACGAGGGGATGGAGACCACGGTCCCTGGGATCTACGTGGCCGGCGACTGCGCCGGGATTGGCGAGGCTTCCACCGCCATGCTCGAGGGCAGGATCGCCGCGCTGTCCCTGCTTGCGCGTTTAGGACGAAAGGTGTCCGAGGAACTGGCCGCGGCCCAGCCAGCCCTTGCCCGGCTCAGGGAGGGGCCGTTTGGAGAGCGACCTCGTAAGGGGAAGGAACAGCTCCAGTCCCTGATGAAGGAGGTGGCCTGTGGCAAGCTTCCGTGAGACCGGGGTACTGAGCTTGGAGGAGCTCGAGGGGAGGGTCCCCCCGCTTGAGCGGCTGCGCCGGGGAGCCTGCGCGGTGATCGAGTGCGTGGAGGAGATCCCCTGCAATCCATGCGAGGAGTCCTGCCCGGTTGGGGCGATCCGGATCGGGGAGAAGATCACGACCCTCCCGGTGATCGACTTCGACCGCTGCACCGGGTGCGGGACCTGTCTTGGGGTGTGCCCCGGGCTCGCCATCTTCCTAGTCGACCTTTCGAGGGAGGGGAAAGCACATATCACGGTT
>DQVA01000277.1 GCA_015661965.1 Candidatus Bipolaricaulota bacterium | reverse complement strand
TCGTAAGGGGGGAACACATCAAGGTGGGTGACGATCCACGGCCCGCCTTCCCCCCGGGAGGCGAGCAGGTTCTCCCCGGCCCCGAGGACGGACTGCCGGGTTACCCTGAGCCCGGCCTCGCTCAACCGCTGGGACAAGTAGTCCAGGCATAGGTGCTCTCGACCAGCGGTGGTAGGGAAGGAAGTCAGCTCCACGGCCAGCTCCACCAAGGCAGGGGGAATCATCGCCATGCTGCCATTGTAGCAGCTCCTCGGTGGGCCGAGCAGCATCTGAGCTCGCCCCAGGCCTGGATCCATGGCGTTGGAAACCGGCGACCCCGCCGTGGAGCCTACCTCCTTTGCGGGGAGTCATCGGCGCCGAATTCGCCCTTCCCACCTCGGGACCACCACAGATTCCCCGGTTCAGGGAACCGGGCTAAGCTTATGGTATGGCACTGGAGGTGGCCCGGTATCTCGTCGAACCCCGCTGGTGGGAGAAGCTGCCTGGAGATTGGAAGGGTGTGTTCGGCCGGGATGCCCCCCTGGCGGTGGAGATCGGTTTCGGAAACGGAGAGTTCCTCGCCTGGGCGGCGAAGGAGAACCCGGATTGGAACTTCGTCGGCTTCGAGCTCGCCCTCACCTGTTTCGTCAAAGCGGGGAAACGCCTGGCCTCCGCCGGGGTGGAGAACGTGAGGCTCGCCCGGGTCGATGGGGCGTTCGGCCTGCGAGAGCTGTTCCCGAATGGCAGCCTATCCCGAGTATACCTCCATTTCCCCTGCCCCTGGCCCAAGGCCCGCCACGCAAGCCGCCGGCTGGTGAACGAACGGCTGGCCCGCACCCTGGCCAGCGTGCTCGCCCCCGCTGGTATATTCGAGCTCACCACGGACGTGGACTGGTACGCAAGGGAAGCTGCGGACATACTGTCCTCCACCGGCCGGTTCTCGGTGAGAGGGCCGGTGCCCTTAACCGAAGGTGGACCGGATACTCGCTATGAGCGCAAGTGGAGGCTGGAAGGACGGAGGATCTTCCGGGTCGAGGCGGAGCTGGTGCGCCCGGGGAAGGTGGACCGGCTCGCGGAGGGGACAATGCCGCACGCGCGTATAAAGGGTCCTGTACCCCGAGCCGCGCTCCTGTCCCTGGCCGGGCTCAAGGAGACCTGGCCTGAGGGGGCGTTTGTGATCAAGGAAATCTTTTTGGCGTCCAACGAGAGGGCTGCTCTGGTGAGGGCGTTCGCCGTCGACGAGGGCTTTCAGCAGCAGTACTTCATCGCTGTAGTGCGGGGGCCGGATGGATGGATGGTGAAGCTGGACGGTGCCACACTCCCCTTCCGAACCCCAGCGGTGAAGCGGTCCGTGGCCGCGGTGGCGGCAGCCCTGGAGAAAAGGGGACAAGCATGAGGACATTTACGCTCTTGTTCGTTCTTTTGGCGCTGCCGGCCCTGGCCGGGGAGCTGGGAACCCGGATCAACTGGGAGGGGGGATTCACCGGGCAGGCTTGGGTCACCCTTTCCGAGAAATTCTGGGGTTTGAGCCTCACTGGCCGGGGCGAGCTGGAGATCCTCCCGTTGCGGCCCAAGCTCCTTTCTTTTTCCGCCGCGTTCCAAGGCCCAGGGGTTAGGTTAACCGGTGGGGGGAAATTGCTGGGGACGGGCCGGCTGGACATCTCGGGTAGCGTCGAGATTTTCAGCCGGGGTTCCTGGGAGGAGCTGGAGCTGGAAGGGAGCCTGGGGGGGCGGGGCACCTGGGCGGCCGTCCTGTCCGGTGGCCCCCTCAGCGGGGGGGTATGGACCGGTGGCAGGGGGGAGTGGGGGGCCCTCTGGGGGCAAGCGCAGCTGGAGCTCCCCCTCCCCGGAGGCGCGCCCCAGGCCCGCCTCGCCCTGGGCTGGGAGGGAACTGGAAGGATCGCGTTGCGGATCGCCCTCTCCGGGACAGCACTAAATGGGGCGAGCCTGGAGTTCGGGGCGGCGGGGGAGCCTCTATCCGGGGCTTTCCAGCTCGGCCTTTATCCTCGGCTATCCGGCACCGCCTCGGTGCGGGCTTCCCTGGACAACTGTACGTGGCAGGTGCGGCTGAGCGCGGCTCCCGGACGATGGCGGGGCTCCGTGTCGCTGGGAACGCAGCTTCACCAGCTCAAGCTCAGGGGAACGTTCTATCTTGCGAGGGAGGGTTTCACCAAGGGAGAGCTGGAAGCCCGCCTCCCGCTGGGAGACTGACCCAAGCGCCTACCTGAGAAGAGGCGAGGGAGGCTCAGCGCACGATGCGTAGGCCCCCGCCCTTTAACAGCCGCTCCGCCTCCGCTTTTGTGGCCCAGCACAGGTCGCCGGGGTTGGTCTGGGCCAGGGCGGAGATGGCCACCCCCCAGTTGACCCCGGCCTCGGGGCCGTCGGTGAGCCAGCCATAGAGAAAGCCCCCGGCGAAGGCATCCCCGGCCCCTACCCGGTCCACGATCTCGATCTCGAACTCAGGCCCCCGGTAGAGCTTTCCGCCGGCGAGCACGATGGCGGTCCAGATGTTCCGCCACACCGAGGGCGTCTCCCGCAGGGTGATGGCCACCGCAGAGAGGTTGAAGCGCTCGGCCAGAAGTTCGGCTACCCGCTCGTAGGAGTCGGCCTTGATCCCGAACACCCGCTCGGTGTCCTCCTCGGTGGTGATGAGGATGTCCGCCTGCTCGGTGAGGGGCTCCATCACCCGCCGGGCCTCCTCCTGGGTCCACAACCGGGCCCGGTAGTTGAGATCGAGCGACACGGTGAGGCCGACCTCCTTGGCCTTGCGGATCGCCTCATTTGTAGCCGCCGCCGCCGTGGAGGACAGGGCGGGGGTGATCCCGGAGGTGTGGAAGTGGCGCGCTCCGCGAAAGACCGCGTCCCAATCCACCTCCCCGGGGCGGATCTTGGCCATGGCGGAGTCCCGCCGGTCGTAGAGCACCGCGTTGGGCCTGGGGGAGGCGCCGAACTCGACGAAGTAGATCCCCACCCGGTCCTCATCGGTCCACACGATGTGGCAGGTATCCACCCCGTGCTCCCTGGCCTTGTTTGCAATCATCCTGCCCAGGGGATTCTTGGTCAGCCGGGTCACGTAAGCGGTCCTGAGGCCCAGCCGCTGGGCGGCCACGGCCACGTTGAGCTCCGAGCCCCCCACGTTAACCTCAAGGAGGGTGGTTTGCTCCAACCGCCGGAGATCCGGCGGCGAAAGCCTGATCATCGTCTCCCCGAACGCCACCAGGTCGTATCCCCTCATCGTACCTCCTTCCGCGCCTCCTCCACGGCCGAAATGAGTCGGGAAGCCTTTTCGGTCAGGATCTCATATCTGCCCTCGGCGAGGGCCTTATTGTCCACCAGCCAGCCGCCGGCACACACCACCGCCGCCCCGGCCCGGATGAACTCCCCCGCGTTCTCCGCCGTTATCCCCCCGGTGGGCACTAACGGGATCTGGGGAAGTGG
>DQVA01000098.1 GCA_015661965.1 Candidatus Bipolaricaulota bacterium | reverse complement strand
GGAGCAGTTTGTAGAAAGATGCAAGGCCTCGGTGCACAAGTACATCAAGGCTTGGGAGGACATGATCCGGCGGATGGGGTTCTGGATAGACCTTGCGCATCCCTACATCACCTACAAGGACGAGTACATCGAGACCCTGTGGTGGGAGCTGAAGCGGATCCACGAGCAAGGGCTCCTTTATCAGGGCCATAAGATCCTGCCCTACTGTCCCCGCTGCGGCACCCCCCTCTCCTCCCACGAGGTGGCCCAGGGGTACCGCAACGTGGAGGACCCATCCGTGTTCGTGCTCATGCCCTTGGCCGATGCCCCGGAGCGGGCCTTCCTGGTGTGGACCACCACCCCCTGGACCCTGCCGGCCAACGTGGCCCTGGCGGTGGACCCAAATGCCACCTACGTGGAAGTGGCCCATGACGGCAAGCGGCTGATCCTGGCCTATCCGCGGCTTTCCGCAGTGTTGGGGGAGGGGACCGAGGTGGTGCGGGAGCTCCGGGGGGCTGAGCTGGTGGGGCTCCGATATCGGCCCCTGTACGGACTGGCCGACCCGGAGAAGGCCTACCGGGTGGTGGGGGCGGACTTCGTGTCCATGGAGGAGGGCACCGGAATCGTCCACATCGCCCCCGCCTTCGGCGAGGAGGACTACCAGCTGGGCAAGGACGAGGGGCTGCCGTTCGTGCAGCCGGTGGACCGCGCCGGGAAATTCACGGACGAGTTCCCCCTGGCGGCCGGGACGTTCGTGAAGGACGCCGACCCCCTGATCATCCAGGACCTGAGGGGAAAGGAGAGGCTCCTCAAGGCGGAAACATACGCCCACGACTACCCATTCTGCTGGCGGTGTGACACCCCGCTCCTCTATTACGCCCTGGATTCTTGGTTCATCGCCTCCACCGGCAAAAAGGACGAGATCATCGCGGAAAACGAGCGGGTGAGCTGGTACCCGGAGCACGTGGGCCGGGGTCGGTTCGGCGACTTCCTCCGCTCCATGCGGGACTGGGCCCTATCCCGGGACAGGTTCTGGGGCACGCCGCTGCCGGTGTGGGTGTGTGGGGGCTGCGGCGCCCAGCGGGTGATCGGCTCCCGGGCGGAGCTGGTGGAGCATGCCCTGGACCCGGAGCTGGCCCGCACGGTGGAGCTGCATCGCCCCTACGTGGACCGGGTGGAGCTGCGCTGCCACTGCGGCGGGGCCATGCGCCGGGTGCCCTACGTGCTTGACACCTGGTTCGATTCCGGCTCCATGCACACCGCCCAGTGGCACTATCCGTTCGAGAACGAAGAGCTATTCCGGCAGTCTTACCCGGCGGACTTCATCTGCGAGGCCCTCGACCAGACCCGGGGCTGGTTCTACACGCTCCTCGTCACCGGGGTGCTGGTACACGGGAAGACCCCCTATAGGAACGTGCTGGTCACCGGGATGGGTTTGGACGCCCAAGGGCAGAAGATGAGCAAGTCGCGGGGGAACGTGCTGGATCCCCTGCCGATAGCCGACCAGCACGGAGCGGATGCGGTGCGCTGGTACCTGATCTCCGAGTCCGCCCCTTGGACGCTCAGGCGGATCGACGTGAAGGGGGTGGCCAAGGCCAGGTTCGGCTTCCTGGACACGGTGCGCAACTCCCACGACTTCTTCGCCCTGTACGCCGGGATCGACGGGTTCGACCCCAAGGCCCATCCGGCCCCCGAGGTCCGGCCGGCCCTGGACCGGTGGCTCTCCTCCCGTCTCTCCTCGGCGGTGGCCGGGGTGACGGAGGCCCTAGACCGCTACGACGTGGTGGGGGCATGCGGGGAGCTGACGCGGCTGGTGGATGATCTTTCGAACTGGTACATCCGGCTCTCGCGTCCCCGCTTCTGGGGGGAGGGCCTGTCGCAGGACAAGCTCGCCGCCTATCACAGCCTGTACGAGGCGCTGCGGACACTGGCCTTGCTGCTGGCGCCGTTTACCCCGTTTCTGGCCGAGGCCATGTGGGGTTCCCTGCGCCGGGCCGGGGAGCCGGAGTCCGTACACCTGGCGGACTGGCCAGCCCCCGGCCCCCGGGACGAGGCTTTGGAACTGCACATGCAGCGGGTTCGGGAGGTGGCTTCCCTGGGCCTGGCCGCCAGGAACCTGGCCAAGGTCAAGGTGCGCCAGCCCCTGGCCGCCCTGTATGTGGTCAAAAAGCCCGGGGACGAGGCGGTCCCCCAGGAGCTATGGGACCTGGCCAGGGCCGAACTCAACGTGCGGGAGCTCTCCCTGGTGGAGGACCTTTCACAGTTCCGGGTCCCCAAGCTTTCCCCCAACTTCCGGGCGCTGGGGCCGCGCCTGGGCCCGCTGGCTCAGAAGGCCGCGGCCGCCATCTCCGCCACCGATCCCCGGGCCCTGTGGGGGGAGCTTGCCCAAATGGGAAAGGCCAGCCTGGACCTAGGCGGGGAGCAGGTGGAGGTCACCCAGGAGGACGTGCACGTCTCCTGGGAGGCGGCCCCGGGGTTCGTGGTCCTCGCCGAGCCGGAAGGGGAGGTGGCCCTGGACGTGAGGCTCACCGAGGAGCTGCGGGCCGAAGGGGACTTCCGGGAGCTGGTGCACCGGATCCAGCTCGCCAGGAAGGAGGCCGGCTTCGAGGTCACCGATCGGATAGAGCTTTTCTATCGGGGGGAGATCGCCGGGATCTTCTCAAGGTTTGGAGAGCGCATAAAGGAAGAGGTACTGGCCGTATCCCTTCGAGAAGGTGACCACCCCGAGCCCGAGTTCACCCAGG
>DQVA01000057.1 GCA_015661965.1 Candidatus Bipolaricaulota bacterium | reverse complement strand
AGGTGGCTGAGGAACATATTCGAACCGGGCTTCCGACCTGGAACGGCGGTCGGCGGGCTGCTGTCTTGGGAAGTCCAGTTCGGCTTACATCGGGGTCAGTCCCCCCTCAATTCATTGATTTGGGTTCGCAGCGCTGTGACCGCTCCGGTCAGGACTAAAGCCGTGGTGGAAAGGGAGAGCTTTTCCCGTCTCGCAGCTCACAACAGTAGGGTTTACCGGCTCCGCGCCAGCAAAACCGCACCATAAGCCCCGAACTGTTTTTACCTCCCGCTTCGGGCCATCGTCGGCGCTAGGGAGCTAGTCCGGCGAAGCGTAAAGGGGAACTTGCCCCTCGCGGGGGAGGGGGCTATGATTTTGTTGCCCAGGGTCTTTTAGACGTGGGGGCGTAGCTCAGCCTGGGAGAGCGCCGGCTTTGCAAGCCGGAGGTCGGCGGTTCGAGCCCGCTCGCCTCCACCAGCTTGTCCCCGGACCACTTTCATCTCCCCCGCCATTAGCCCTCGGTGACCAGCCGGCGGCAGACCCAAGGGCCGGCAGGGGGAACGGTGGTTGGGGGTTCCACCCCAGGAGGGCTATACTGGAAGGCCATGGTGGAGCTCGATGGACATACCCTGACCCCGCAAGCGGCGGTGCGGGTCATGCTGGCTGGGGAAGGCGTGCGGGCTTCACCTCAGGCGTTGGCCGCCGTGGCGGAGGGCCACCGCCGTCTTTCAGGCATCCTCGCCCGCGGCGCCCCTGTTTACGGGGTCAATACCGGCTTTGGGAAGCTCAGCCGCATTCAAGTCCCCCCGGAGGAATACGGGCGGCTGCAAGAGAACATCGTCCGTTCTCACGCCACCGGGGTAGGCCGCCCCCTGCCGGATGAGGCGGTACGGGGGATGCTCCTGTTTCGGGTTAACTCGCTCCTCAAGGGACTTTCCGGGGTGCGGCCCAAGGTGATAGAACTCCTCGTCGGGATGCTCAACGCCGGGGTGTACCCGCTGGTGCCGGAGCAGGGCTCGGTGGGGGCGTCCGGTGACCTGGTACCACTGGCCCATTTGTCCCGGGTGCTCCTCGGGGAGGGGCGGGCTCGGTTTCGGGGGGAAGAACTGCCCGGGGGGGAGGCCCTCCGGCGGGCCGGGCTCACCCCGCTTTCAGGCCTGGCCCCCAAGGAGGGCCTGGCCCTGCTCAACGGGACTGCCTACATGGTTTCCCTGGTCACCCTGGCCTGGGCATTGGGCTGGCGGGCGCTGCGGGCGGCCATCGCCGCCTCCGCCCTCACCTTCCAAGCCCTGCGGGGGGAGACCGCCCCGCTTGACGAGCGGCTCCACCGCGCTCGCCCCCATCCGGGACAGCTACAGGTGGCCGCCTGGCTCAGGGAACTCCTTGCCGGAAGCGCCCTGTGCGATTCCTGGCAGGGGGACGTGCAAGACCCTTACTCCCTCCGGTGCCTCCCCCAGCTTTTGGGGCCGATCTTGGAGACCCTGTGGTGGGTGGAGGGGAGGCTGCGGATTGAGATGAACTCCGCCACCGACAACCCCCTCGTCTTCCCCGAAGGGGACGCCCTGCCCGGGGGCAACTTCCATGGGGAGATCATCGCCTTCGCCGCCGAGGGGTTGGCCCTGGCCCTGGCGGAGCTGGGGGCGGGCTGTGAGCGCCGGCTTTCCCTGCTCCTCTCGGGGGAGGAACGGGGCCTTCCCCCGTTTTTGTCGCCGGAGGCCGGACCGTCCTCCGGGCTGATGCTGCTTCAATATACCGCGGCCGCCCTGGCAGCGGAGAACAAGGTGCTCTGCCACCCGGCGGCGGCGGACTCCATCCCCACCTCCGGTGGCAAGGAGGACCACAACTCCATGGGGGCCACCTCCGCCTGGAAGGCGTTCCGGATCGCGGAAAACACCGTATCCCAGGTGGCGCTGGAACTGGTGGCCGCCCGCTGGGCGGTGGCCTTGACCGGGGAGGAAGGGCTCTCCCCCGCCACCTTGCCCCTTTACCAAAGGCTTTCCCAGCTCGTACCCCCACCGGGGCCGGACCAGTACCTCGGGGACGTCATCGCCCGGGTGCGGGAAGCGGTGCGGACAGGGGAGGTGCAGGTGGATGGCGTATAAAGCCGGGATCGTGGCGGTGGTAGGCAGAACCAACGTGGGCAAGTCCACGTTCATCAACGCGATCATGGGCCACAAGGTGGTGATCGTCTCTGACCGGCCCCAGACCACCCGCAACCGCATCCGCTGTATCTACACCACCGAGGGGGCCCAGGTGGTGTTCGTGGACACCCCGGGGCTACACCGGCCGGTGAACAAGCTGTCCGCCCATATCGTCCGGGAGGCCTACCGGGCGCTGGCCGGGGTGGACGAGCTGGTGTACATGACCGAGCCCACCGGCGGGGTGGACCCCTATGACCAGGAGGTCCTCCCCAGGATCCGTACCCTGCCCTGCCCCAAGCTCCTGTTGGTAAACAAGATCGACCGGGCCAAGGGCAATCAGCTCCCGGAGACGCTGCTCGCCTACGACCGGCTGGGGATATTCGACGAGCTGGTGCCCATTTCTTGCACCAGGGGGAAGAACCTGGAGCGGGCGCTGGAGCTGATCATCCGCTACCTCCCCGAGGGGGAGCCCCTGTTCCCGGAGGGGATGGCCACTGACCGGCCGTTGGAGTTCTTCGTGGCCGAGCTGATCCGGGAGAAGATCTTCCACCTCACCTACCAGGAGATCCCCTACTCTACCGCGGTGGTGGTGGAGGACATCCGCGAACGACAGGACAAACCCCTGGTTGAGATTTACGCCACCATCTACGTGGCCAAGGACTCCCAGAAGGCCATCGTGATTGGGAAAGGTGGTCAGAAGTTGAAAGAGATCGGCAGGCAAGCCCGACTGGAGCTGGAGGCCCTGCTCGGCAGGAAGGTGTTTCTGTCGCTGCATGTAAAGGTGCGTCCCCGCTGGACGGAGGACGAGGCGGCGATCGCCCGGTTGGCCGGGGAGTAGCCCTAAGGGTTGCCGGCTGCTACAATCATTCGCACGAGGTTAAACCTCGAGGGAAGAGGCGGTCCACGTGGAACTTAAAAAGTGTGTGCTGGTCGTGGGGCCGGAGGATTGGGAAGGGCTGGCCGAGGAGCTCCACGGCTTGGGGTTCCAGGCAATTCACGCCGCTGACCCTGCCGAGCTTGGGTCGCTCCCGCCTTGGTGCCTCGCGGTGGTGGACGCCTCCCACCCTGAGGTGGTGGCCTCGGTGTTCCGGCATGTCGACAGGACGGCCTCCTGTCCGGTGCTGGCGGTGAATGCCTCCCCGCAGGAGTTCCCCCGCCTCTTGGAGCTGGGGGCGATCCCGATCCCCGGCCTGGCCGACATCAAACCACTGGTACGTATCGTAACCCGCTGGGCAGAGGTAGCCTGCTCCCCGCCCGAGGTGGAGGCCAGGCTCAGGCTGGTGGAAGGGATCGCCTGGTTCGGACTGTACATGCTGGATGCAGAGCTTAACGTCACCTATGTCTCGCCTTACCTCTGCGAACTCCTTGCCCGTCCTAGCGAAGAAGTGGTGGGGCAGTCGGTGCTGGAGGTGGTCTATCCGGAAGATCGGGCCCGGGTGGAACTGGTGCTGCGGGAGAAGCTGGCCGGGAAGGAATACCCGCCTTATCCGGTGCGCCTGGTGAAGTCGGACCAGACCCCGGTATGGACTGAGGTTTATTCCCGGAAGGTGGGGGTATCCGGCCGCCCCCACATCATGGGGGTGGTGCGGGAGGTGGAGGCCGAGCGCCGCCGCCAACTCATCCAAACCACCCTGTTCCGCCTGGTAAGGGAACTCCTCAGCGAGTCCGATCCCAAGGCCCTGTTGCAGCGGGTGGCGGACGCCATCGTCCGGGTCGGGGGATTCCGCCGGGCGGTGATCTCCCTGTACGATCTGAACTGGCCCGATCCTCTGGACGCCCCGGTGCAGGATGTGGTGACCGCCGGGCTCACCGAGGAGGAAGTGCGGAGGCTGCTTTCCGGCGGGGGCATGACCCCCGAGCACCGCCGGACCTACTTTTCGGACGAGTTCCGGATTGGCCCCGAGGCTTACTACATCCCTTATCCCAAAAACCCTTTCGAGATCGAGGGAACTGGGCTTCCCGGCACGGTGGAGCTGGAGGGCTGGAGCCCCCTCGACCTCCTATTCGTCCCCCTGCGGGTGGAAGGGATGATCATCGGCCACATCTCACTGGACGACCCGGTGGACCCGGCCGCCCCTACCCCTTCCACCCTGGAGCCCATCACCCATCTGGCCGCGGTAGCCGCCCTGGCGGTAAAACGCGCCTACGAAGAGGAGCTGAAGCTTAGGCATGAACGTCATCTCAAGGCGGCGCGGGAGATGGGTCGCCTACTTTCCCAGGCAGCCAGCCCGGGAGAGGTGCT
>DQVA01000066.1 GCA_015661965.1 Candidatus Bipolaricaulota bacterium | reverse complement strand
GGCCGCCTCCAAAACCCCCGCTTCCTCCCACGTCCCCCGATACGGATAAAGGGAGAGCTCACACCGATGTCGGCCCAGGCACTGGGCCTCCGGGGTCTGGTAGGGGGGCCCGGCATGGCCCCGCCGGGTAGAGAGATCGTCTCGGGAAAGCCAGCCCACCCCCCGCAGCAGGGTGATGTACACCGTCCCCTCCTCGCTGACCTCGTACTCCGGCAGGCCCCGATTCAGGATCGCCACCCCCCCTCTTTCATCCTCCACGGCCAGGAAGGATTTCTGGGGATGGGTGGTGGGAGGGGTTTCTACCCACCCCTCCCCGTCTGGGGGCCGGATGGGCCGGCGGACCACCCAGAAGGCGTCCTCGGCGAACGAGTGGTCAGGCCGGAACCCCAGGGGGAAGCCCGCCCGCAGCCGATGGTCGCAGGCGTTGTTTTCTACCTCAACGGCGATATCGATCCGCTTGACCCCACGCTGCAAGGACACAAACAGGCTCACCGGACATTCCACTCGCTCGGGGCTGCGGCCACGTCGATCCCCGGAAAGCCCTTTGGGAAGCCGAAGCAGGAGGTCTACCCTCAAGGTTGCCTTCCAGGGGAGGCGCTCCACCGCCCGGACCTCCGCGGCGCCCCCGTGGGAGGTGATGACTTCCTGGTGGGCGGGGGGCGAGTAGTTGTACTCATCACCGGCATCGCCCGAGTCCTCCAGGAAACACAGGCCCTGATAGAGACGCCCGGTCTCCTTGTCCAATACCGAAAGCGTCCCGTCCTGGGCCACCTGGACCCGATAGAACTCATTCTCCAGGGTGCGCTCGTCCACCAGCTGGGGATCGACCTCCTCAGGCTGCTCACCTCCCGGGACGAGTCGGTACAGCTTGATCCCCAACGGCGGCAGCTCCGCTTGAAAGGCGAGGAGCGCCTTACGCACGTGTTTCACGCCGCTTAGCACGTCCTCTGAGGCGAGCCGCTCCCCCAGGATGGCGAACGGCACCAGTTGCCCGTTAGGGTCCACCAAGGAGCAGGTCGCCGGGTCCAGGGCCTCCTCCCCGTCCACCGGCCGTGGCTCCACCTCCACCACCACTTCCTCCCGCCTGGGCGTGGGGCAGGGGTTGAACACGAGGATGGGGATCCCCTCCCCAGGGGCTGCGGCTACCCGCTCCCCGATGACCCGGAGGGCGTCCCTGATCACCTGGCGGGCGATGGCCTCGGCCCGCTCGTAGCGCACCAGCATCTCCCGGTGCACCGGGTCGATGGAGGTGCCGCAGATGGAATCATGCGCCTGGTTTTGGAGTATCAGCTCCCACGCCGCCCACAGGAAGGGGGTGAAATCGCGGCCGAAGAGGCTGGCGAAGGCGGCCAGTGGTTCGGCATATCTCTCCAGCAACGTCTCCAGGGCCGCGTTCCGTTGCTTCAGGTACGTGCGGGCCGAGTACACCCCACTCAGGATGGGATGCCGTCTCCCTGCCCGGAGTTCCCCTTCGATGACCGCCAGGCGCGGCTTGGCTTCCCGCACCAGTTGTGCGAACTCGGCCAGGGTCCCCTGTCGGAGCCGGAATTCCGGGACCCGGGCGTTCAAAGTGCGAAGCGCTTCCAGGATGTCCGCCTGGGGGGCCAGGTGGTCACATCCGTTGGGGATGAGGATCACCCCGGCGGAACTCCTCGCCTGCAAGGCCCGCAGCAGGGCCACCAGCGGGGGCTCGTCCCGGCAGAGCAGCCCCCGTTGGGCCAGCTCCTGTTGGAAGGACGAGGGAACCTGGGGATCGGCCGCAAGGAGCGCCCCGGCGCAGTAGCCCGCCTCCATGACATGGGCGAGCACCCGCGAGCCATCCGGGGCCTGCCACAGGAACTCGGAACTCCCGGCCTCCTCGCTGGCCAGATCCGCCCCCCGGGTGAGGAAGGCCGTCTCTATCCCAAACCCCTGCAGGATCTGGGGAAGTTGCGGGATATGCCCAAAGCAGTCAGGGACGTAGCCGTCCTTCATCACGCCGCCGAAGCGACGGGCGATGCGATGGCCGAGGATGAGGTTGCGGATCAGGGCTTCCCCGGACACCAGGAACTCGTCGGGCTGGATGTACCAGGGGCCCACAAGAAGCCGTCCTGCCCGGATCAGCTCCCGCAGCTCCGGCTCCCTCTCCGGACGGATGGCCAGATAATCGAGGAGGGGGATCACCTGCCCGTCGAGCATGAACCGATAGTCCGGCTGCCGCTGGGATATCTCGAGCAGCCGGTCCATGGCCTGGACCAGCCAGTACCTAAACTCCTCGAAGGTGAGGTACCATTCCCTGTCCCAGTGGGTATGCGAGACCACTATCGCTTGATGGACAACCCGTTCTCGGCTCAAGGCGGACGCTCCTTTCCCATCTCTGATGTGAGCGGAAACCTTAACGCTTGATCGCGCCTCCTAACAGGCCAGCGATCAGGTATCTCTGGGCTATCACCAGGAAGAACAACACTGGGGCCATCCCGATTACCATGGCGGCGGTCAGCGCCCCCCAGTCGATCCGGTACAGCTTCACGAACTCCATCAGGGTGAGCTGGAACGTCTTGAGCTCGTCGGAGAAGATCAAAAGCAGCGCGAAGATGAACTCGTTCCAGGAGAAGATGAACGCGAAGATGGCGGCGGTGGACAGCCCCGGCACCGACAGGGGCAGGGTCACCCGCAACAAGGCGCCCAGGCGGGTGCAGCCATCAACCAGCGCCGACTCCTCCAGCTCCTTGGGGATGCCCTCGAAGTAGTTACGCAGGAGAAACGTGAGCAACGGGAGGACCAGCCCTTGATACGCCAGGATCAACGCCCACAGGGTGTTTAGAAGCCGGAGGCTTCTGAGGAGCAGGAACAGGGGGATCACGTTCACCACCGGGGGGATCAAGTATAGCCCCAGGACGGCAGCGCTGATCACGCCCTTCCCCAGGAAATG
>DQVA01000269.1 GCA_015661965.1 Candidatus Bipolaricaulota bacterium | reverse complement strand
TTCGACGCCACCCTCTCCTTCACCAAACAGGAGGGCCTAAGCGAATTTGTAGTGGGCATCTACGACGTGTTCCCCATCTGCTGCGGCATCTCCTTCGATGTTCAGGTCTCCTTCACCCCCGAGTCGAAGACCATGTCCGTCTCCCCGGAGTGGGAGGGGATCACCGGCTGCTTCGAGCTTTACGGCGACGTAGCGTGGAACGGGGTCAACGCGATCCAGGGGTTGGAGATCTGGGGGTGGGGGATCTACTGTTACCTGGAGCCCCTATCGATCTCCATCATCACCGCCCTGAACCCGGACAAGGTGGAGGACGTGGTGGACATCAGCTTCTACACCGACGAATGGGAGTACCTGGGGCTGGAGTACGTGGGCCCGGCCTGCTGCGGCGGGGACCTCAACTTCACCGCCGAGGTGTGGTTCGGGGACGCTGGCCTGCTGTTTGGGATCCAGCGGACCAAGTACTACCTGGAGCTGCCCCTGGCCGACGGGGTGTCCGTGTTCCTGAAAGGCCAGTGGGATTTCTCCGACCCGGCCCCGTATCTCGATTACCTGGACGTCGGCTGGAACATCTCCCTCTGATCCATCCCCAAGGGAAGGGAAGCCTGGGCCCGGCAGGAGCCGGGCCCAGGCTGTTGAGCGGGGCCCCCTATCTCACCCGGGCCTCCAGCTCCTCCATGGTGGTGAGCCAGATGATCACGGATAGACTCCCGGAGCCGATCTTGAAGTCCTGATTAGGATTGAAGTAGGTGCCATGGGCTATCATCCCGAAGATCATGGGGACAGCAGGTGGGTTGACCTTGTGTTGCCGCAGGTACACCCAGTCTGGCTCCAATGGCTCCGGATCCCCGTCCCCGTTCAGGTCCAGGTACAGGGACAGCATGAGGAAGTTCTGGGTGGTCTTGAACTTGAGGTCCACCCAGCCCGCCCCCACGGTGCCCTCCCAGGTGAGGGAACGCCGGTTCGCCGCCAGCTGGGGGGCGGGGGCACCGGTTGGGTGCACCGAAACGTCCCGCAGGGAGCCGCCCCGGCCGGCTACCTCCACCCGGAATGGCCGGGGGGAACCCCAGCCCGGGTCGCCGGCCACGGTGATGTGCCAGTAGCGGCTGCTGTCGCCCCACACGTAGATGCCGGGCCGGTCGATGGCCGGCATCCCGGGCAGGGCGCTCGGCGCCCCCACTTGAATGGTCTTGCTCTCCGTGTCGGTGGCCCCGGCATCGTCTTGCACCGTCAGGGTCACCGTGTAGCTCCCGGCAGCCGAGTAGACGTGGGTAACCACGGCACCGCTGGCACTCCCCCCGTCCCCGAAGTTCCACTGGTAAGAGGTGATGGACCCGTCCGGATCACTGGAGGCGGTGGCGTCGAATGTCACCACGTCCCCGGGGTCGGGGCTCGCGGGGGAGTAGGAGAAGCGGGCCTGGGGAGGCTGGTTGGGCGGCGGCCCCACGACCACCACCTTCGTCGCCGAGTCGGTGGCCCCCCGGTCGTCCCGCACCACAAGCCGCACCGTGTAGGACCCGGAGGAGCTATAACGTTTGTTCACCCGCACTCCGGTGGCGGTGGTGCCGTCCCCGAACTCCCAGGCGTAGCTCGTGATGGTCCCGTCCGGGTCGCTGGAGCCGGAGGCGTCGAATTGGATCCACTGGCCCACCTGGGGGCTTCCCGGCGAGTAGGAGAAGCGGGCGGTGGGGGGCTGGTTAGCCGCCGGCCCCACCGTGAACCCCACCTCGTCCTCCGCCCAGTCCCCGGCCGGCACGTTCGCGGACAGCCAGGCCCGTACCTGGGACAGGAACCAGGAACCGTTTGCGGAAAGCACCGGGAAGCCGGGGCTGGAAAAGCCGGTGGGGAA
>DQVA01000076.1 GCA_015661965.1 Candidatus Bipolaricaulota bacterium | reverse complement strand
CCGCGGCGGCACTGGGGCTGGCCGGCTGGGGGGCCCGGCGGACCCGCCGGGAGGAGCTACGCCTGGGGGACGCCCTCCTCGTGGGCTTGGCCCAGGCCGTGGCCCTGCTGCCAGGGGCTTCCCGCTCAGGGCTCACCATCTCCGCCGGGATCCTGCTGGGGGTGTCCCCCAAGCAGGCTACCCGGTTCTCGTTCCTCCTCGCTTTGCCCGCGTTGCTGGGCGCAGGCCTGCTCACCCTTTTGGAAGCTCCGCCCACCCTCGCCCCCGGAGAGGCAGTGGGGCTCGCCTCGGCCGGGCTCGTGGCCCTGATAAGCGGCCTTGTCGCCATCCATTTCTTGCTCCGGCTTCTGCGCCGCCTTCCCTGGTTCTCCCTATACTGCCTGGTGTTAGGGCTCATCGTCCTGACGACGGCCTAACGGGGGGACGCGTGTCCCCCCGGCCAGTGTCCGGCTGACCCCTGGTCCTGCTTCCCCAGGTCCTGTCCGGGAGGACTTGCGGGTGTGGTGCTTACCCCGCACATCCCCTCCCCCGGGAGCGCCGGCCATTGGTGGACGCCACCCGGGGGGGCAAAGTCACTTCACCATGAACGGCAAGCGGGTGCTGAGCTTGGCGGCGGCCGTGGCGGCGATGGCCAGCCTCTCTTTTGCTGACACCGTGTACTTGGCAAGCGGGGAGTCCTTGTCCGGCACGGTTATCCATTTGGGGACCGAGTCCCTGGTCATCGCCGTGCCCAGCCGGGGGCACCTGATCTTCCCTTGGGGGGAGGTGGAGCGGGTGGAGTTCCAACCCGCCTCCGGCGGCCCGGCGTTTCCCCTGGATGAGGTGGCCTGGAACAACGCGCTGGTGGAGGCCTGCCGCCGACTGGAGGCCATGGATCCCCTGAAAACACTGGTTGTGAACCTGGGGCTCACCTGGGTGGCTTTCGCGCTGGGGAACTACCTGGAGGACCACTGTGGCCGTCCGGCTTGCTGGTCGGTCTCCTGCACCTTCCTCACCCTGGGGGTGGCCAAAACGGTATGGGACCTACTCACTTACCCCAAGCGCCAGGCGGCCCTCAGGGCCGAGGTGGCACGCCTGTGGGAGATCGGACGGGTCAATGGGTATGTGTTCCGGGGATGCTACATCACAGAGAGCGCACTTCTAGTACAACTAAGGTAAAGGAGGTCGTGGTGAGGGGGGCGGCTATTTTTGGGGCATGTATTTTGATCGGGGCGGGAGCGGCTTTCGCTCAGGGGGTTACGGCAAGCGGCTTCTGGGCGATAGGGGACCCCGTCGGCCGGGACATCGTAGTGGGGGAGCTTGGCTATGGCCGCTGGGATTTCCAGGGCCTGGTCGGACTCGGCGAGCAGTTCGTCTTGCAGGTAGCGATGGTGGCACGTAATCCGGGAGAGGTGCTGCCTGTTTGCTTGCGGCTCACCACCCCGGCCCTGGACGATTGGCGTGTGTACCGGCTTTCCCTGGAGCGGATCAGCGGTACATCCGCGCGAGGGGTCTACTTCGGCCAGCTTTGTTTTTCCCGGCGGGATCTCCGCCTGGGCTCGCTGCTCTCCGTGCGCCTGGACCTCGACACCTCGGCCGCCCTCATCTGGGCCAACGCCCAGTCGGTGGCCTTGTTGCCGGGGCTGGCCGCTCCGGCCCCGCTGGTGCGGGTGCGGGAGGTGGAATACGGGGGTTGGGCTCCCTCCCCGGCCGCGCCGGCGCGGAAAGCGCCTCCGACCCCCACCGCCCCGTTTCCCCTCGTTTGCACCCTGCCGGAGACGGAACGACCGCAACAAGCTGCCTACATCGCCCCCGGCACTTACACCGGCACCATCGGCTGGCCCGGGCCGGGGGCTGCCCCGGACTCCTCTGACTGGTTCAAGATCAACGTCCGCCCCGGGCAGCGGATCCGGATCTCCCTTCGAGCCGAAGCCAGGGGGCACTGTGGCCTGGCCCTGTACGACACGAACTTGCAGCCGGTGGCGGTGGCCCGGGCCGGGGGCGAGCTGGCCATCGAATACCTGGTGGAGGACCCAGGGCCGTGGCTCATCCAGGTCACCTGCAGGGACCCCGGGCGGATGATCGATTACACCTTAACCTGGGAGGTCCGCTCCTGAACCCCTCCCCTGCGGCCTAGGGGACCAACCCGCTGTCAAGCCCAGCTGGGCTTCCCCTTCCCCCCTTCTATCCGGTACACTGCTAGGAAGGGGGGGACATGAGGATCGCCATCATACGGACGGTACTGCACCGGGGCTCGGGCCAGGTGGTGCACATTCGGGAATTGGCCAAGGCGCTGGGGGCACGGGGCCACGAGGTGACGGTGTTCACCACCCGGGCGGAGGAACGCCCGCCAGGCCTGGAGATTGTGGAGGTGCCGGCCCGGCACGCGCGGGACTTCTTGCCCGCGCTCTCCGGCTACGATATCGTCCACACGCAATACCACCCGTGCCTGTGGGTGGGGGGACTGGCCCGCCGTCGGGGCCAACCACATGTGTTTACGTTCCATGGGTTTGCCCCCATCCGGCACTGGAACTCGGCCCGCCAGCGCCTGAAGATGATCCGCCGGAGACTGGGCACCTTCCTCGCCCTGCGCTTGGGCGCGGACGCCTACATCTCGGTGTCCAGGTTCCTCGCCGGTGCACTCACCTCCCGCTATCTCGTCCGGAAGCCGGTGGAGGTGATCTACAACGGGGTGGACCTGCAACGGTTCTCCCCCCGGGTGGACGGGAGCCCGGTCCGGGAGAAGTACGGCCTGGGCGAGCGGAAGGTGGTGCTATACCTGGGGCGGCTCACCAGGTACAAGGGGGCCCAGTATATGCTCGCCGCCGCCCCCCGGGTGCTGGCCGAAATCCCCGATGCCCATTTCCTGGTGGCCGGCTCGCTGCGCAACGACACCCTGGATCTCCCCGGGCTGGCCAACAGGCTGGGGATCGCCGCGCGGGTGACCTTCACCGGTTTCGTCCCAGATGAGGAGATCCCGGCCCTGTATCGGGCTGCGGATTTATTCTGCTACCCCTCGCTGTGGGAGGGATTTGGGCTCACCCCCGCCGAGGCCATGGCCTGTGAGTTGCCGGTGGTGGGGTTCCGGTGCACCGCCGTGCCGGAGGTGGTACGGGATGGAGAGACGGGGTTGCTGGTGCGGCCACAGGACGTGGGAGGCTTGGCCAGGGCGCTGGTGGAGCTGTTGGGGGACGACGAGCGCCGGGCAAGGATGGGGCGGGCCGGCCGGGCCCACGTGGAGGAGAACTTCCGTTGGGACCTGACGGCCGCCCGCACCGAGGCCGTGTACCGAAACGTGTTGGAGGGGAAGGGATGAGACTGGTGCTCGTGGATATGGACGGGACCGTGCTCATGGGGCGGTCGCTACGTGCCCTGGCCCAGGCGTTCGACCTGGAGGAGGCACTGGCCGCACTGGACCGGGAGAAACAGCAGCAGGGCCTGTCCGAACGACAGGTGGCCCACAGGATCGCGGGGCTGTTCGCCGGGCTCAGCTTGCGTGACCTGTACCGGGTGTTCGACCTGATCCCCCTCACCCCGGGGGCCTGCCAGTGGATCCGGGACCAGCAGCGGCGGGGAAGGGCGGTGGCGTTGGTATCCGATTCCTGGCGGCCGCTGGTGGAACGGTTGGCCGGCCGCCTGGGGGTGGACGAGGTGTGGGCCAACGACCTGGAGGTGGACAGGGGGCAACTCACCGGGAAGCTCCTCCCCCCACCCTGTCCGGCCGACTTGCCTCCGGATTGCCAACGACATGCGGTGTGTAAGCTCCACGCCCTGCGCAGTCTGGCGGAGAAGTACGGGGTGGCGCCGGGGGAGATCCTGGCGGTGGGGGATGGACCGGTGGATGTATGCATGCTCCGCGAGGCCGGGTTGGGGGTGGCACTGAACCCCAAGACCGACCAGGTGGCCCGGGCGGCCGACCTGGTGGTATACGGTGATTTCTACGACCTGGCCCGGGCGGTGGCGGCCAAGGAGGCGCGAGATGTCCAGGGTTCTGGATCTCGAATCGTATCGTAACTTCGACATCGAGGAATGCATTCAGGACAAGATCGACACCCGGGTGGTGGATGAGACCGGGCTGTCGGCCCCCATCTCCATCTCCCTGGTGGTCCCGGTGCGGTTCGGCAAGGTGCGGACTGAAGAAGAATGGGGACTGGAAGAACAGACCTTCAACCGGATCCTGCGGGAGGTAGCGCAACTCGTGGACCTGGGATACCTGGACGAACTGATCGTGGTGGACGGCACCGTGGGGCCGGAGCGGCGCCCTGACTTCCGGGTGCTGCAGCAGGTGGTGCGAATCGCCTATGAGGAGATCGGCCTGTTCCACGATCAGGTGGAGATGCTCCGCAGGTACAAGGTGCAGGGGGAGATGGCCCGACGGGGCTACGCCAACCTGTTCGTGAAGGTGATCCACCAATTCGACCGCAACCTGCAGAAGGTGCTGCTGCGGTATGGGGTATCCGGCTTGGTGGGGGCGTTCGGGGTGCCGCGGGGCAAGGGGGCAGCGTTGTGGATCTCGGTGCCCATCGCCTCCGGGGATGTGGTGGTGTTTGTGGACGCGGATATCGTCAACTTTCAGAAGGAGTTCGTGGTAGCCCTTACCCATCCCATCCTGTATTCCTGGCATGTGGAAGAGCCCACGGTGAAGTTCGTCAAGGCTTATTACGATCGGGTGACCCTGGTGGGGGGGAAGGGGGAAGGGATCTATGGCGGCCGGGTATGCCGGCTCCTGGCCCGGCCGCTGCTGTCGCTCCTGTCCCGGCACGAGCTGTATCCAGGGATAGACGCGTTCAAGTACCCGCTTTCCGGGGAATTCGCCATCGCCAGGAATGTGGCCAAACGGCTCCGGTTCACCAACGACTACACCATCGAGATGGCCATGTTAACCCAGCTTTACAAGCTCATCGGCCCGGCGGGCATGGCCCAGGTGAGCCTGGACGTGTTCTACCACATCGGCCAGGCCTGGGAAGCCCTGACCCGGATGGCCGAGCAGATCGCCTCTTACGTTGTGGGGGAGCTTATCGCCGCTGGGGTGAGCGAGGAGGAGGTCTTGACGGGTTTCCGGGAAGCGGCAGAGCGGCGCCTGACGGAGGACGCCCGCCGAGCCGTGGAACTCTCCCGACGGGTGGAAGATATAGCGGTCAACCACGCCCCGGAGGAGGACCGCGAGCGGCTCGCGGAGTACCTGCGGATCCTGGAGGAGCTTCTGTCCGGGAAGAGAAGGCGGCCCCGCACCCAGGTGTTCCCGGCCTGGGCGGCGATAGATCAGGCCACCGGCAACTATGTCCAGATCTCCCGCATGCTCCGGCGGCGGGCGGTGCAATCCACCTGGACCCGGCTGGTGGAGGCCGACTACGTATAGCCCACCAGCCGCCCCCGGGGGACAGGGCCTCAGGCCACAACTCCCTGTGTGGGGTTGATAGCACAGAGGGGCGCTGAGCTGCGAAGCTAGGCCAGGAGCTTTCGCAGCAAGAGATCCAGGAGGAAGCATCCCGCCGCCGCCCACAAAAGCGCCCGCCCCACCGAAACTCCCTGCCTACCCCCACCGGGGGGTGGGGGGAGGAGCTCGTCCGGAGCGTAGCTGCCACCAGTTAGCGCGGCTATCCGCTCCAGGGCTTCCCCGTCCGGGCCGAAGGCGACCAGCTCCTCGGGGTAGGGCAGGGAAAGCGGAACCCCCCCGCCGTAGGTCCCGCCCGGCTCGGACAGGATCAAAAGATATGCCCCGGGCGGGGGAAGCACCGTGCGGGCGCAATACCGGCCCGGGGCCACCTGGGAGAAGGAAAGCTCCCGCTCTTCTGGCCCCACCAACCTGCCGCTGAGGGATAGGCCGTTCACCCACCTGCCCCCGGCGCTCACGTCCACGGTCACCAGCAGCCACCCCCCCTCCCTGGACCAGGAGACCTCCACCGGGGCGGCCTCCGGCCACAGGGCGGAAATGAGCCGGGACAGGAGCCGGGACAGGTCCGGGGAAGCGAGCCAATCCGCGGTCCAGCCGCCGGAGAGATCGGTGTCAGCGCTGCCACCCGTCCCAAGCCCAACCTGGCCAAGGCCAGCACCGGATCCGCTTTGGCCGACAGCAGTGCCACCTCGGCGGTGGGTTTGGGGAAGGTAAGGGTGTAGCCGTGGAGGGGTGGGAGGGAAAGCTCGTGCAAGCCCAGCCCCGGGGCGGCCGGCCCGGGTTGCACCGGGAATTCACCCTCCAGGAACCGTGGCCGCACCACCCGTTGGGTCTCCCGGATCAACACCCGCGGCAGCTCCCGGATATCCGGGAGGAGTAGCAAGCTCCCCCCGGCGGCCCGGGTAAGCTCACCCAGCACCTCGGTGTCCGGGACCGGGCCCACGGCGATGGCGGTGAGGCCCACCCCGGAGTCGGCCACCTCCCGATACAGGGTCGGGAAGTCCCGGCCCTCCCGCACGGTACGCCCATCGGAAACGAGCAGGATGTGTTTCAGCCTCGCCCGCAGCGGGGCCAGGGCGGCCAGCGCCTCCTCCACCGCCGGGTATAGATCGGTGCCCCCGCTTGGGCTCAGGGCCCGCAGCGCCGTGTAAAGCTCGGCTTCGGCGTCCTGTGCAGGGCTTGGCCCTACCAGCCAGTGGGGATCCCGGTCGAAGGCCACCGCCGCCACCACGTCCTCCGGCCGCATCACCTCCACCGCCTGGGCCACCGCCTCCTTGAGGAGGTCGATCTTCCGCAAGGTCCCGGCCCGGCCGGCCATGGAGGCGGATTTGTCCAGCACGAAGGCGATGGCCACCGTGGCCTCTTGCACCCCCTCGGGCACGGAGAAGGAGACCGGCAGCAGTTCCTCCGCGGGGCCCAGGTAGCCCTCTGTGGCCCGACGGCCCAGCACCACCAGCAGTCCCCCGCCGCCGGCCACCCAGCCCCGCAGGGCGGCCAGCCCCGCAGGGGAGAGGCTCCCCAGCGGCAGACCCGACTTTGACAAGGTTTTTTGAAGAACCCGGTTAGAAAGGACAGTTGAGGTGGGTCAAGCGTGTGTGTGGCACCATGGCCCCTAGGGGTG
>DQVA01000027.1 GCA_015661965.1 Candidatus Bipolaricaulota bacterium | reverse complement strand
GCTGCCCGAGGGAACCGGGCAGCCCGCCGTTTCTCCCTGGGGCTTGAGATGTCAAAACACGAGCCTCGATCTCGAACAGCAGAACTTAAATGTCCAAGCGGATACAAAGCCCGTTCGACTTCGTATGGGTTGTGACCCCACTGCGAACCAGCACTGAGGAGGCCAATCCTGTTCCCACACCTACCGAGCGGTGGGAGCCGTTTTGCAATTTTATGTCAGATCGGTATCGTTCCCGGAAATAGGAGGACCTATGGTCCGTAAGATCATGCTGCTGATCGCCATGGCGCTGTTCGTCGTGTGTCTCCCTTTGGTCATCTACTGGGGTTACGTCGCCTTCAGCCCGGGTCAGGTAAAACCGATTCCGAACTGGATCCTTTACCCCTGGGAATACGTCAGGGTAGCCCTGAACTACCTGTTCCATCCCGGGGCCGAACCGGGGCCGGAGTGTGGAGATTTTATGCAATACACCCCTCCGTACACCCCACAACCCATCCCCCACGTCGCGATCCCTCAACACCCTTTCATGGCCGCAAACGACGACAACAACATGCACTGCGACAGCTACATGAGTGACACCTACGAGGCCAGTGGCCCGCTGGGATTGCACTCACAGGTCAGCTCGAGGACGCAGGGCTTCGGGGGCTACGGGACGATCGCCTTCGATAGCTCAGGACGGCTCGTGGCCGTCTATAGCAACGGGAGGAGGTTCCAGCTCGAGCTCATGGACCCCTATACGCTGGAGGAATTGGCCTCTTATGACCTTCCCCCCCGGCCCGGCTATTGGCTCCTGCAGGGTATCATGCCCTGGGAGTACATCGGCGCTGGGATGTACTTCTACCTAGACGCGGAGGATCGGGCGGTGGTCCCCACCACCGAAAACACCGTTCAGGTAGTGCAACTCCCCCAGCCAGGGGGGGAGTTCGAGCTGGTGCGGGAATACGACCTGCGGGACTACGTGGTGCCGATGCGTTGGCCGCACCAGGACAGCGTGGCCTGGGTCCTGCCGGACTGGGGCGGAGGGTACTACTGGTATGCCACCACCGGAGGGATGGTGGGCACCATCGAGCTGGCCACCGGCGAGGTCCACCCCCTGCGCCTGGAAGGGGAGGTAATCGAGAACTCGTTCGCTGTGGGTGAAGACGGCGTCTACATCGTATCGGATCACGCCCTGTACCGATTCCATCAGGATGGAAGCGGCCGCATCGTGGTAGACTGGCGCACGCCCTACGACCGCGGTCCCCGGAAAAAACCGGGGCACATCTCCCGGGGCTCGGGCACCTCCGTCTCCCTACTGGGAAGCCCAGAAGATGGGTTTGTAGTGATCACCGACAACGCCGAGCCCAGGATCAATCTGCTTTTTATCAGACGCTCCGATGGTGAAGTGGTGTGCAAAACGCCGCTCTTCCGGGAAGGCGAAAGCGGCACGGACGTGAGCACCGTATGTTTCGAGCATGCCGACGCAACCGGGGAGGGCACGGGAGTCTACTCAGTGCTGGTGGAGAACAACTGGGGGCACCATACCTTCCCCCGCTCCCGTCCCGTAGGAGGCCTTACCCGGGTGGACCTAATCCGACACTCCGACGGCTCCTACGAGTGCCGGGAAATCTGGGAAAGCAGTGAGAAGGGCATTGGAGTGTTTAAGCTTTCCTTGGGGAACGGCCTGGTGTACATGTACTGGCGGAGCGAGTCCTGCCCGGTCACCAACTGGTACCTCACCGCCATCGATTTCGCCACCGGGAGGACCGTGTACAAGAAGCTAGTGGGAACCGGCCTGGGGTACAACAACTGGGCGGGGGCCCTGTTCATCCACCCGGACGGCGGCGTCCTCTATTCCACCACCATCTTCGGGCTAGTCATGATCAGCGATGCGGAAAGATGACTAAGATAAAAGGAGCACCAGCCAGCAACCCAAGACGTCCCTCCCATGCCGAGCACCCCGTTGCCTTAGGCTCCTTCCGTAGCTGGCTCCGGCTCCTCCGCGAGGGTGGGGGGATCGACCGGGAGTTCATCCCGCGGGCCCTGTTCGTCTCCTCCACCACCTTGCTCACGTCCCCCCTCCGGCTGTGGGAACGCGCCCGCCATGGGAAGCGCATCCGCAGGACCGAGATCCATCCTTCCCCCATCTTCATCATCGGCCACTGGCGGAGCGGCACCACGCACCTTTACAACTTGCTGTGCCAGGACGGTAACTTCGGGTATCTCACGACCTTCCAGGCGATGGCACCGGGGTTCTTCCTGGCAGGCGGGGGTGTGATCAAGTACTTCTTGGAGCGGAAGACCCGGGAGCGGTATCCCACTAGGCTAATAGACAACATCCCCCTCCTCCTAGACGCCCCCCAGGAGGACGAGTTCGCCCTGGCTAACATGTCTCCCTACTCTTTCTTACACGGTTTTTCCTTTCCCCGTAGGGCGTGCCACTTCTTCGAACGGTACGTCCTGTTTGAGGGAGCCCCCCAGAACGTCGTGGACCAATGGATGGCCACCTACATGTTGCTCCTACGCAAGGTAACGCTGGCCAACCAAGGGAAGCGCCTGATCCTGAAGAACTGCGCCAACACCGCCCGCATCAGGATCTTGCTGCGGATGTTCCCACAGGCCAAGTTCATCCACATCCATCGCGATCCCTACCGCGTCTTCCTCTCCACCCTGCATCTCCACCGCACCGTTCTCCCCAGGTCCCAGCTCCAGCGGATCGGGCCGGATGAGGTGGAGGAGAACGTCCTCGGGTTCTATCGGCGACTGCTGGGGAGGTTCCTCGCCGACAGGCCCCTCCTCCCACCGGGAAACCTGGTGGAGATAAGGTTTGAGGACCTGGAGCGCTCGCCCTTGGAGCAGCTCCGCCGCATCTACGAGGAGCTGAGATTGCCCGGGTTCACCGCCGCGGAGCCCGCCTTTCGATCCTACATAACCTCCGTGGCCGGCTACCGGAAGAACGTGTACGAGTTGGACGAGGAGGCCATCGCCAAGGTGAACCAAAACTGGGGCTTTGCCTTCGAGGCGTGGGGCTACCAGCGCCTGTAATTCCCCCCAAAGAGCGTCGGGGCTCACTCGCTACCCCTGCCCGGGGGACAAGCAAGGGGCAGCCTTTCCCAGCGGATGATGGCAATGAAGCAATTCCGCTTCGTCAGGGAGATTCAGGCCAAAAAACTGCCAGACCAGTTCCCCCTCTGGGGAGACCTCGATGTCGGTGTCGGCGACAAGCAGCCGCTGCCCGGAAGGATCCAGCTCGGCATCGTGGGGGAACTGGAGGCCGCTTGCGTATTCCCAGACCACCTCCCCGGTAGAGTTCACGATGAAGACCCGGCCACCCCGGGGAGCGGTTCCCCCGGCGGGGCGGAGCTCCCGTCGCAGATCAATGTGCCCCCTCAGGGAGCCGGGCTACGCCGTGAGGGAGGTAGAGAGTGTTAGCAGGCACGGTACCCCCTTGACCCCCGGGGCCGGGAGGCGCCTGGGCCTCCCGGCCCCCTGTAAGCACCGTGCTTAAGTCCGGGGCCCAACTCCCGTACTGGGTGCGGTCGGAGAGTTCCAGGGCGGCCGCGGCCCTGGTGATCCGGTCCGGGATCGCCTCCGGTTCCAGCATCCCGGCGATGTTTCGGCAGTCCACCGGAGTGCCAGCGGGGTTATCAACCGCTCCCGGCCGGCCGAAGAGGAGCTCAACGTAAGCGGAGTCGGGATTAAGCCGCACCCAGTAGGTCCCCGCTTCCTGCCAGCCCCAGTACTGGAGGAGGATGTGGGGGTGATCCGGGGCAACTTGTACGTGGTCCACCTGCGAGCCGATCACGATGGCCGTAAGGTCGGGAAGTGCTTGTAAAACCTCGTCGTAGTAGCGGCTTATATCGCAGATGGCCCAGTAGGCCTGAGCCTCCTCCAGGGTGGCGACCTCCAGGGGCCAAGGGTCTCTCAGGCCCCGTTCGGCCACCGCTTCCAGGGCTGCGGTGGAGTAGACCCGCTTCTCCACTCCATTGAAGGTGCCGGGGGAAGCCCCGAGCACGTAATCCCCCTCCTCGTAGCTGCCGTTCCCGTTGAGGTCGTGATAGAGGACGCCGCGGGTGCCGCGGCCCTGGGGGCCCCAGCCCCGGGAGACGGCCTCCCCGTCCCAGCGCAAGTGAGTGTAATCCACATTACATTCGGTCCCGGCCGGGGTGAGCTTACAGGAACAAGGCACGTAGCCGGGCAACGATTTCCTCCGCGAGCCGATGTCCACCGTGGTGAACTGTACCCCGGCCGGGTTCTCCCAACCCACGTACCAGTCCACCCCCATCTCCGCACCGAACAGGCCCAGGGCCACCATCGCCGTGTTCCCCCCATTGGAGGAGCCAATCAGGCCCACCTGGAGCACCGGATAAGGGAGGATGTCCGAGATGAAACAGCCGCCCTCGGCGGGGAGCTCACCGTGCAGAAAGCGCACCACGTCCCGTAGGGCCATAGGGAGTTCATACCCCGGTGGTCGTAGGCTCCGCTGGAGCGGAGCGGCGGCCGGCCTCCCCCGGAGAAGGCGAAGGAGACCACCACCAGGCCCTGTTCCACCAGGGGGTCACGGGCCTCCCCCGCGGAAGCTCCACCCCTCCGGTGGTATCCGCCCCGGGCACCTCCACCACCGCGACCGTCCCAGCCGGGTAGCGGGGCTGGGCCGGCCAGATAAGCCGCACCACGATCCCCCTGCCCGTTGACTTTGGGGTCAGGTATTTACTCTTGATGTGGCTGATTGTGTTGCCGCCATGGTCAGGCCGTTGCGACTAGAGCTTCCGGGGGCCGCGCGCCACATCACCTCCCGGGGAAACGCCGGGCAGCCCATCCACTTAGACGCCCAAGATCGCCTCGCATTCCTGGAGGTCCTGGCCGAGGTGGTGGAACGCTATCGCTGGCGCTGTTACGCCTATTGCCTGATGCTGAACCCACCACCTGCTCATCGAAACCCCGGGAGCCAATCTCTCCCGGGGGATGCGGCAGTAGCGTCACAAATTCTGTGTCAGATTTTGTGGCACAGGGTACCGTTTGGCAAACATCCGCTCCAGTTCCCCCCTGGGCTTCAACGAACCCCTTGAGCCTCCTTTCCCATTTGCCACCTTGCCGTTCGCTCTCAAGGTAGATGAGCTTGTAGATGGCCTCCGGCTTGGGGAACCCGTGATCCCGCACCTTGGTCCCCCGCCTCAGCTCCCGCATGAACCGCGGAAGAAGCTTCGTGCTCCTGAGGTAGG
>DQVA01000019.1 GCA_015661965.1 Candidatus Bipolaricaulota bacterium | reverse complement strand
GGGCTATCGCGGGTGCGGGCGGTGGAGATAGAGGATGGGGCTGGGGCCAGGTACCGGCTGCGGGATGAGATCCCCCAGGCGGCGATGCCGGCTTTCCGGGCCCTGAAGATAGCCCCGCCCAAGCTGGTGGAGCGGCTGGCCTAGTCCCCCGGCCTCGTTCACCCCCCAGGGGCCATGGTGCCACACACACGCTTGACCCACCTCAACTGCCCTTCCTAACCGTGTTCTTCAAAAACCCTTGTCAAAGTCGGGATAGAGAAAGCCCCCGGCGAAGAAAACCGATGGTTATCGCTACACAAAAAATAGCCGGGCCCGCGTTGAAGCGAGTCCGGCTCATCACAACCGCTGGTCAGCGGTGATCGCGCGACGGCCCTCTTTGATTAGATGATCGCAGCTTCGGTGTCCGGGTTGAAAAGATGCATGCGCTCCATGGCCGCGATCAGCGTGATCTCCTGCCCGGGCTCGATGTGAAGATGGGGATCCAATTTCGCGATCACCTCATCCCCGGCACAGTCAGCATACACGATGAGCTCATCACCAAGCGGCTCCCGGACCCGCACCCGCCCTGGGAAGGAGGCCTCGGTGCGATCCTCCCGCACCATCTCCGGGGTCCGGAGATCCTCAGGCCGGATGCCAAACACCACCTCCCTCCCCACAAAAGCCCTCACCTCATCGGTCAGCTTATCCGGCGGCACGAGCAGCCGGAACCCTTTTCCCTGCACATACACCTTCCCGTCCTCCTCAACCAACCGGGCGTCAAGGAAGTTCATGGGGGGAGAGCCGATGAACCCGGCCACGAACATATTGGCCGGCTGGTCGTAGATCACCTGGGGGGCAGCGTATTGTTGCACCACCCCGTCCTTCATCACCGCCACCCGATGCCCCAGGGTCATGGCTTCCACCTGATCGTGGGTCACGTAGACGGTGGTGGTCTTGAGCCGCTGGTGCAGCTCCGCTAGCTCGGCCCGCATCCGTACCCGGAGCTTGGCGTCCAAGTTGGAAAGGGGCTCGTCGAACAGGAACACTTTGGGATCCCGCACGATGGCCCGCCCCACCGCCACCCGCTGCCTTTGCCCACCGGACAGCTCCCGGGGCTTGGCCCGGAGCTTATCGGAGATGCCGAGGAGCTCAGCTGCTTCCCTCACCCGGCGGTCGATCTCCTTCTTGGGGACCTTCCTGAGCTTGAGCCCGAAGGCCATGTTGTTGTACACGTCCATGTGTGGGTAAAGGGCGTAGTTCTGGAACACCATGGCGATATCCCGGTCCTTGGGCGGGACATCGTTCACCAACCGGTCGCCGATGTAGATCTCCCCCTCGGTGACCTCCTCCAGCCCGGCGATCATGCGCAGGGTGGTGGTCTTGCCACAACCGGAAGGCCCCACCAGCACCACGAACTCGCCGTCCATGGCCTCCAGGTCGATCCGGTCCACCGCCGTGAAGTTGCCGAACTTCTTGGTGACCTCCTTCAGCTTTACCTCGGCCATCTCCTCATAACCTCCTTCCGGGCTTATGTTCCATCATACCCCATGGCCCGCGAAACCGCCTCGGCTCCCGAGATAACTTCCTTCACGAACCGGTCTTGGGGCTCGTGGTCCAGCCTGGTTTTGGGAAGCGATACCGAGATCGCCGCCACTACCGTGCCCCGGTAGTTCCTGACGGGGGCCGCGACACAGAAATTGCCCTCGTGGAATTCCTCGTCATCCAGTGCATAACCGACACGTCGCACCTTTGCAAGTTCCCGCTGGAGGCCCTGAGCATCGGTTATGGTATTGCGGGTGAGCTTGGGGAGCTTATCACCACCGGTAATCCGGGCTGCCGCCTGTGGGTCATATGCCAGGAGCACCTTGCCTAAAGCGGTACAGTGCGGGGGCACCCGCCGGCCGATGACGGAGGGCAACACCACGCTGGGGGCCGCCTCCTCCCGGTCGAGGTACAGCACTTCGTCCTCGTACAGGACGGCGAGGTGCGCATTCACCTGAAGCTTCCGGGCCAGCTCCTTGAGCACCGGTTTGGCCTTCTCCCGGATGTCCAAGGAAGACAGGATGTGATTCGCCAGGGCCAAGAATTTGAGCCCGAGCCGGAACCTCTTGGTATCGGGGTCCCTCTCCAGATATCCGAAGGTCTGTAAGGTATAAACGATGGGGTAGACGCTGCCGGGGCGGCTCCCAAGGGCGCTGGCGATCTCGGACAGGGATATCTCGGCGCGCTCCCCGTCAAACAGCTCCCACACCCGCAGGGCTTTAGCCAGCGAGGTGTTCAAGTACCGCGGTTTTCCGGCCGCCTCGGAGTTCATAACCGCATTATAAAAGACCAAAGTGGCGGGGTCAGCCGCCCCCGATGGGTGGGAAGAAGCTCACCACATCCCCGGCAGCCAGCCGCGTGTCCAATCCCTGCATGGTGGCCACGTTGCGTCCATTTACGAACACATGCAGGTGATCCCTCAATCGGCCCTCTCCGGTGAACAGGAGCTTGCCCACCTGCGGCTCGAGCTTCGCCAGCTCACGCAAGGCCTGGCCGCAGCTGCTCCCAGGGGGGAGTACCAGCTCCACCCGGTCACGGCCGGCGGCCTCCCGGAATTCACCGAACAGCTTGACCGTAATCCGCATCGCCTGTCACCCGGTCAATCCCCCTGCGGCGCCGCTTGTTCCCCGGGGGGCTCCCTGAGCCAGTGCCAGAAGAACGCCAGCAGCACTCCGAAAAACAGCCCCAGCACCCCGGCCACCGCCAAGTTCATCCCCCGGTTCGGCCCCACCGGGGTAGAGGAAGCCGCCGGCCCCCGCACGGGTTCCAGCAGCGCCGGCGGGGCGGCAAGTAGGGCTTGAAGCCGCTCCTTTTCCATATCCAGGGTCAATCGCTCCTCCTCCAGATGAAGTAGCGCGTCGGCCCCGCCCGGCAGAGCGTAAACCCCAAGCCTCTCCAGCTCGTCTAGCTGAAGCTCTACCGCCTGGAGTCGCGCGTAGAGAATCGCCAGCTCCTCCGGGGTAGCATCCTGCCGCGCGGCTATCTGGGAGATGATCACCTCCCGCTGAGCCTGGGCGGCAGTCTTCACCTGGGCAAGCTCCTCCTCCAAGGCAGTCATCCGTTTGGCCAGGGCACGTTCCCGTGCCTCTAATGCAGCAGCGGCCGCCGCCACCGTGGCCCACACCCGCTCCCTCCCTCGGGCCTCCAAGGCGGCCACCAAACCGGCCAGGGCGGCCTGCAGCCGGGCGGGGGGCTCCGGCCCCTCCAACACGACCTCCACGAATGAGCCATCCACCCTCACCCGCAAGTGGGGAAGGGGCCAATCAGCAGGGAGGACCTGGTCCTCGGCGAGCGCGCGGGCCTCCTCCCATAGCGCGGGGTCCTTGGCCCATTCGCCCACCTCTTGGGGGGAAATCTCATGTTGCGGCCCCGCTGACGTAGCCGGTTCTCCCCAGTACCGGGAAAAATCCTTAACCGATAACAGGGTTTCGGCGCGGAAGATGTCCGGGGCCCGGAAAGAGACCAGTGCCGCCGCCCCCACCGCCACCAGGAACGTGACCAGCACGATCCACTTCCCCCG
>DQVA01000135.1 GCA_015661965.1 Candidatus Bipolaricaulota bacterium | reverse complement strand
AGACCGGCATGGGGGTGGTGGAGGACAAGGTGATCAAAAACCACTTCGCCACCGAATACGTCCACAACCAGCTCCGGAAGATCCGTACCTGTGGGGTCATCTCCGAGGACCCCATCAACCGCATCAAGACCATCGCTCAGCCCGTGGGGGTGGTGATCGCGGTGATCCCGGTGACCAACCCCACCTCCACCGCCATGTTCAAGGCCCTGTTGAACCTGAAGGCGCGCAACGCGGTGATCTTCTCCCCCCACCCCCGGGCCGCCCGGTGCACCGCCGAGGCCGTGCGCATCATGCGGGAGGCCGCGGTGGAGGCCGGGGCTCCGGAGGACGTGCTGCAGGTGGTGGAGAACCCCACCATCGAGGACACCCAGTATCTGATGACAAGCGGCGATCTGATCCTGGCCACCGGTGGGCCGGCATTGGTAAGGGCCGCCTACAGCTCCGGCAAGCCCGCCTTGGGGGTGGGGCCCGGCAACACCCCGGCCTACTTCCACCGCTCGGTGGACCTGGAGAGGGCGGTGGAGGACCTGATCAGGTCCAAGACGTTCGACAACGGCATGATATGCGCCTGCGAGGCCTCCCTCATCGTGGACCGGGACATCTGGGAACGGACGCTGGAGCTCCTGGTCGAGCGGGGCTGTTACCTGATGTCCCCGGAGGAAGCGTCCCGGGTGGCCGAGCTCATCGATCAACGCCTGCGCGACATCTGTGGGCAGCCCGCCCCGAAGATCGCCGGGATGGCGGGGTTCTCCGTCCCGGAGCGCACCAAGGTCCTGCTGGCTGTTGGGGATGTGGACGCCATCTCCTGGGACGATCCCCTGGCGCGGGAGAAGCTGTCGCCGGTCCTCACCCTGTACCGGGTGGAGGGCCCCGACGAGGCGGTGGAGGTGATGAACCGCCTGCTCGAGGTGGAGGGCATGGGGCACACCGCGGTGGTACACGCCCAGGACCGGGAGGTGATCGAGCGGGTATGTGCCCGCATCCCGGTGGGCCGGATGCTCATCAACCAGCCGGCCTCCCAGGGCGCCATCGGGGACATCTACAACTTCGGCCTCACCCCCTCCCTTACCCTGGGCTGCGGTTCCTGGGGCGGAAACTCCATCTCCGGGAACGTGAGCGTGGTGAACCTGGTGAACATAACGACGGTGGCGGACAGGCATCAGAACATCGAGTGGTTCCGGGTGCCGCCGCGGATCTTCTGGGGGCCGGGATCGATCTCGTACCTGCGGGAGATGCGCGACTTCAAGCGGGCGGCCCTGGTCACCGATCCCACCATGGTGAAGCTGGGCTACGCCGATCGGGCCCAGGAGCTCCTGGAGGAGGCGGGGCTCCAGGTGGCGGTGTTCTCCGAGGTGGAGCCTGACCCCTCGGTGCATACCGTCAGGCGCATCACCAAGTTCCTGCGGGATTTCCAGCCGGATCTCATCGTGGCCTTGGGCGGGGGCTCGCCCATCGACGCGGCCAAGGCGGCGTGGCTCTTCTACGAGCTCCCCGACGTGGACTTCAAGGACGTGGCGGTGCGCTTCCTGGATATCCGCAAGCGGATTTACAAGCTCCCCAGCCTCAAGCTCAAGGCCCGGTTCGTGGCCATCCCCACCACCTCCGGCACGGGCTCCGAGGTCACCGCGTACACGGTGATCACCGACGAGAACGGGGAGAAGTTCCCGCTGGCGGACTACGCCTTCACGCCCTTCTGTGCCATCATCGATTCGGATCTGGTGATGACCTTGCCCAAAGGGCTCACGGCCACCACCGGCATGGATGCCCTCTCCCATGCCATCGAGGCGTACGTCAGCACCATGGCCTCCGATTATACGGATCCGCTGGCGCTCCAGGCCGCAAAACTCCTGTTCGAGTACCTGCCCCGGGCCTATGAGAACCCCCGGGATCGGGAGGCCAGGGAGAGGGTGCACAACGCCGCCACCATCGCCGGGCTGGCCTTCACCAACGCGGGCCTCGGCATCTGCCACTCCCTGAGCCACAAGGTGGGGGCCGCCTTCCACCTGCCCCACGGGCTCGTGAACGCCATCTTCCTGCCCCACGTGATCCGCTACAACGCCGAAGAGGTGCCCACCAAGTACGCCACCTGGCCCCGGTACCGGGTGTTCTCCGCCCGGGACAAATACGCCCGGATGGCGGCGTTCCTGGGGCTGGAGCCGCTCCCGGAGGAGGTCAAGGAGACCGTCAGCCTCACCCCGGGCCCGGAGGCCCTGGCCCGGGCCGTGGAGGAGCTCACGCGGCGGTTGGGCCTTCCCACCACCCTGCGGGAGGCCGGGGTATCAAAGGAGGAGTTCCATGCCCGGGTGAGGGAGCTCGCCAGGAGGGCGTTCGACGACCAATGCACGCCCACCAACCCCCGTTACCCGTTGATCTCCGAGCTGGAGGAGATCCTCCGGCGGGCCCACGGCTGAAGGAGGGGGGATGGCGAAGCGGAAGAAAAAGCGGATCCTGGTGATAGACGACGACGTCCAGTTCGTGGACACGGTGAGGACGCTCCTGGAGGGCGTGGGATACGAGGTGCACCACGCCTATCACGGGAAAAAGGGCCTCGAGCTGGCGCGGGAGATCGTTCCGGATCTGATCCTGCTCGATGTGATGTTCGCCGGCCCCCCGGGCCCGGACGGGTTCCAGCTATCCCGGGAGATACGGCGGGACCCCAAGCTCAAGGACATCCCAGTGATCATCATCTCCGGGGTGCGAAAGGTGTTGGACCTCCCGTTCACCTTCGCCCCGGACGGGAAGCGCCTCCCGGTGGCGGCCTTCCTGGAGAAACCGGTGAAGCCGGATGAGCTCCTCGCCGAGATCGAGAAGGCCCTGGGCAACAGGGGCTAGCCCCCGGGAGCGGGCCGTCGAGGCATTCAAACGAACCGCAGTTTGTACTCGACGGCCCTTCTCATCTTCTCCTCGGCCCGCTGGAGGATCTCCACGAGCACGTCTTCCGGGGCCTGAGCGGTCTCGATGAAGCCGTGGGCTTCGCCTTTCTCCAGCATCTCCGCGCCCCTTTTGGTGCGGGCGACCAACACCGTCCATCCGCGGGCCGCGGCCGCCACGCCGGCGGAGATGTCGGCGTCCGATGCCGTGTAATCCTCGCACAACAGGCACCCCAGGTTGACGAACTCCACGGCTTCCGCCACGGGGATCCTCAGCGGGGCCTTCCGTCCCTCCACCTCCACGTGCAGGGCGCCTTCCCGCAGGGACACGTCGGTGACCTCTTCGGGGGAGACGCCGAAGCGGCGGCGCAGGAAAGCGGTGAAGGAGGGCTGGCTGAAGGTCCCCATGCAGAAGAGCCCCACGACCAGCGCGATCCTCTCGGAGAAATCGGTGCCCTCGACCAGCGGGAACGTGGCCGTCTGTTTGAGGAAGTGGGCCTGGCAGGGGGTACAGACCACGGCCGCTTTCCTCACCCGATAGGAAGAGAGGGCTTGGTGGAGGAGCTTCAGGTTTTCCACGAGGGTCCACCGGGATCCCGCGGCGCGGAGCAAGGTGTCCCGGTCCGTTATCACCACCGCCCTTCCCTCTATTCCCCGGCTTTTGATGGTGGCCACCACGGCGTCGAACTCGCCCCCGGCGAGCCCGGAGGCGAGCAACGCGGTGACGGCCCCTCCGCTTCCGCTTCGGCTTTTGCGGATCCGCTCGTCGACGGCCCGCGCCAACACGATGCGCCGCGTGGGACCGAGAAGCTCGGATCTCTCCAACGGAACCACCCCGCTTGCCGATCGTCGGTATATCCCGGGGCCAGCGCGTCTGCGTGGACGTACCCTGGGTGGGCCATTATGCCGCAGCCGGGGCTCGGATGTCCACCGTCGACCGCATTTTTATTGGGCAGGGAAGGCGTATGGTTGCTCTCCACCTGCATTTCCGTAAATCCTCTGAGTTCATTGTCTAAGCCCGGTTGGGGTTCTTACATTACGTATCCTGGAGTGGGGACTACCGCCGTGGGGGGCCTGGGAATGGCGAATAAACGACGACACCCAAGGGATATCTCCTCTTCGGGGCGGGGATAGAGGAAAAACGCCACTGGAGAAACTGCGGGCGTTGGGGCTTGATCTTCCAGATTAATTCGCGGCGTTTCCGGTGGTGCTTCCGAATGAGACGGCACGGCGAAAAAGTGATCCTCGCACCACCACCCAGATCGGCTGGGGCATGGCCAAGAACGATGATCCCGGTACCGACATCGTGGATAGGGTCGACCGTCGAGCCCGTCTCCATCCTCCCGGCCCTGCCCCAGGGGGCCCGGCTTCAAGGCTTCAGGCTCTCCCCCAACTCCATCAGCTTCTCGAAGGGCGCCCAGGAGAGCGCGGCCCCCAAGGCCACCAGGTGTAGTAGGCCAACACATCGTGACCCCCCTTGGAGGCCAAGATCACCGCTACCTCGTCGAGGAGAACCACCGGGAAACAGGCAAACTCGCGCGGCAGATCCCAGCCCAACTCCCGTAGCTTCTCAAGCGGGCTT
>DQVA01000295.1 GCA_015661965.1 Candidatus Bipolaricaulota bacterium | reverse complement strand
AGCGGCCTTTTGGGCCTGGGTGGGGGGACGGTGATGGTGCCGGCGCTCATGCTGGCCCTCGGCCTGGATATCCGGGAGGCGGTGGCCACAAGTTTATTCGTAATGGTCCCCTCGGCCGCCCTGGCCACCAGCCAGCACGCCCTGGTCGGGAACACCCACTGGGAACTGGCCATCCCGCTGATCATAGGGATCGTGGCTGGGGCTCAGCTCGGCCCCGCCCTGGCGGGACGCCTGCCGAAAAATCGCCTGCGGCAGCTGTTCGCCCTGGTGCTCCTTTACGCGGCGGTGAACATGGTGCTCAAGGGCCTGGGCATTCGTTAGGCCCCCAAGGCTTCCAGGATTATCCGCACTAGGATAAGCACCCAGCCCACCGCTATCACGATCCAGATCACCTTGCGAGCTGCCTCCAGGATCCCGAACAGAAACAGGGTCAACGTCAGGAGCCCCAGGTACCCGAGCGGGGCGGCCAGGGAGTCCGAGACCTCGTTCCCCTCCGGCAGGATGAGGTTGATGAGTCGTACCAGGCCTTGTCCCAAAAGGTCAGCCGCCGATTGGATGAAGGACAGGATGCGATCCCCGAGGTCTTCCCCCGAGGCCACCGGGGGAGCCTGGGCCAAAGCAGGGAAACTCAAGGTCAGCACCACCAGCGCAAGCACTAAACGCACGTTATCCCCTCCTTTGTCGGCACCAGCATATCACACCGGTGGGGGCGTGCCCAGGCTGCTCGATGGCGCCGTAGAAGGTGGTTGAGCCGGACACTGGGTGCAGGGCCCCTCAGCACCTTCACCGACGATGCCCAGGATCAGTGGTCCCGGGGAAGGTCAGGGCGCCGGGGCCGGCGCTCGCCTGCCCTGTTTCCTCCCCGGCGCCACAGCTGCCTTCCGTGAAAGTGAACTCCGCCAGCTTGGGAGCGCTGCCCCAGGGCGAGAAGCCCGGGAGCGGGCCCAGGCAACCCAGGGCAGCAGTCGCCCGGATTCGCTTCAGTCCTCCGCCTCCTCGATCGCCTCTTCGATCCTGTCCAAGGTGGAGGCGATCTCGTCCAACACCGACTCCAGCTCCTCCTTAAGCCGCGACAGCTCCTCCACCAACGGCTTCACCTTGTCGATGAGCTCCTTCTTGGTCACGTACGCCATAGACCACCTCCTTGGCTCCAATTTTACGCTCGTCCGCTTGCGCTGCGTAACCGGTGCTCGACTGTACGTGTACTACAGGTGACGGATGGAATGCAGTGGGAGGTGGGAAATCCGAAAAAGTTGCAAGCTTTATGCCTAGGTATACCCTAACGGCGAGCGGGCTAAGTGGCAGATGAACCTGTCGATTTTTAAGGAGGCTTAACTTTGGGGTCAGGTCTTTACTTTTGAAGTGGCTGACTGTGCTGCCGCCATGGCCAGGCCGTTGCGACTAGGGTTTCCGGGGGCCGTTTACCATATCACCTCCCGGGGAAACGCCAGGCAGCCCATCCATTTAAACGACCAAGACCGCCTCGCGTTCCTGGAGGTCCTGGCCGAGGTGGTGGAACGCTATCGCTGGCCCTGCTACGCCTATTGCCTGATGTTGAACCCACCACCTGCGCAGCGAAACCCCGGAAGCCAATCTCTCCCGGGGGATGCGGCAGCGGTTTCCGCCCAGGCCAAGCAGTCACAGCGAGCATATCGACGGTTTGTGGCTCAGGGGGGAAGGGTGGAGATCTGGCATTAGCTGAAGGGTGGCGTGGTTTTGGGAGGGGGGTACTTCGTAAAGCGGCTTGTTCCGCTGCTGCGGGAGAGGCAACCCGCCCAAGAGATACCTCGTCGGGAGAGGCTTGTGACCAAGCCGAGCTTGGAGGAACTGTTCGCCGAGGTGGAGGGCAAGGAAGAAAGAGGCGCCCGCATTTACCGGGCGGTGGTGTACGGGTATCGGCTAGCGGGGGTTGGGGAAGAGTTGGGCCGCAACTTCCACGGCGAGCCGGATCGTGGGCAAACCGAGACGGCTGATGTAAAAAGTAAATACCTGACCCCGATGCTCCGATGCTCGGAGAGCAAGAGGGCCGTGGGGCTCCTCTTCGCCGGTTCGGAGGAGGCCACCGTGTTTACCCCCATGGCGACGGTGCTCGACGTGCTGCGGGTGGAGCTCTGACACGAAGGAGGCGGGCCGAGGCCCGCCTCCCCGGAACGGCTTGGAGTTTTCAGCCGCCCAACGCGAGGTCGAATTCCAGAAGCGAAAAACCGTGGGCCTCGTTGTACGCCTGGGCCACGTTGTAGGCGTCCATGGCGGAGTAGAGGGACCAACCGAGCTGGGCCAGGGGGGTGATGTAGAAGAGGAACGGGTTTATGGTGATCGCCCCCACGTAGTAGCCCACGGTGGGGATGGCCACCGCCACCAGGAAGTGTACCAGGGCCTTATCGGGCTCGCCGTTCAGGTATTGCCCCAAGCCCGGGATCAGGAAGGAGGCGAGGCCGTGGACCAAGGGGTCCCGGGGGGCCTCCTGAGCTGCGGCCACAAGCGGAAATACCACAACCCCTCCCAGCAACATCACAAGCAGCAACACCGATTTCCTCATCTTACCCCCTTTCCGGGAGATAATT